>JBKOZY010000356.1:0-9441 GCA_046726135.1 Pseudomonadota bacterium
CGAGCGAGGTCTCATGAATGCTCTCGATCTGGTCGGCCGACAACAGATCGAGCGGCGGAAACGGCAGCTCCGACCGTCGCTTCGGGCTCTGGGCGACGACGCGCGCCGCGGCAGACTGGCCGGAGCGGCCGCCGCGACGGCGGTCGGCGCGTCCATGCCGTTGATCGGTTGTCGTCGGATCGGCCATGTCGCTCCTTTCAGCGATAGTCGCGAAGCCCCGGATCCTCGGCGACCTGGTCGGCGAGCCAGGCCTCGAAGCGGCGGATCTTGGGCATGAGACGGTTTGCCGCGTCGCAGGCAAACACCCAGGAATGGCGGTGGGGGACCTTGAGATCGAAGGGCTGGACCAGCCGTCCGAGCGCGATCTCCTCACGCGCAAACGGCCCGATGGTCATTGCCACGCCGCGCCCTTCGATCGCCGCCTCCTGGGCGAGGATGTAGCTGTCGAAGGCCAGCCGGTCGGAGAGCTCGATGCCCTTGACGCCGGCCGCTTCGAGCCAGATCCGCCAGTCCTCCTCGGCAGTGTAGACATAGAGCAGCTTGTGACGCCTGAGGTCCTCCGGCGCGGTCAGGGCATCCCTGCCTTTCAGCAATTCCGGCGAGCAGATCGGGGTGAGAAGCGAGGAGAACAGCGTGCGATAATGATGCGCCGGCGCCCGGTTGCGGGCCAGGATCAGGCCGCAATCGACATGGCCTTCATCGAGATCCCAGTCGAAATAGGCGGTCGACAGCTTGACCTTCATGTCGGGAAACCGCCGCTCGAAATCATGGAGCCGCGGGATCAGCCATTTGAGCGCCACCGTGACATAGACCTGGACAGTCAAGGCATTGTCGCCCTTGCCGGGCCGGAGCAACCGGGTCTGGGTCGCGATCTGGTCGAAGGCGTCGCGAACCGGCGGGTAATAGAGATGGCCGGCCTTCGACAGCAGCGCGCGCCGCGCATCGCGGTGGAACAGCTCGAGGCCAAGCGTCTCTTCCAAAATGCGAATCTGGTGGCTCACCGCCGAGCGGGTGATGCCGAGCTCGTCCGCCGCCATGCGGAAGCTGCCGAGCCGTGCCGCCGCCTCGAAAGCGGTCAGGGCGCGAAGCGGCGGCAGCAGTCGTCTGGGCAATTCTCTTCACCTCCGGGGATCGCCATCGGCCCTATAGCACAACAGGTTAGCTGCGGGTTAGCGATGAACTGGAGCATGACAGGTGAGATTTATTCAACAATTCTTGAACAGGCAAGGACTTCCCGGGGAAGATCGAGACGTGAGAGATCTAGCCGGAATAATAGAGGTGAGATCATGTCGAGTGTCGAGGATCTATCGCGCCGGCGCGGCGGCCGCGAGGCCCGCCGGGCGCTCCGGGCGCGGGCGATCCCCACCGAGGAAGCAGCAGTCCGACCGGGCATGGAAGGCGGCCGGTACCAGCTGCTGTCGCGCCGCGACATGGAGCGGATTCACGAGGCGGCGCTCGAGCTTCTGGAAACGGTCGGCTTTGCCAACGCCATCCCCTCCTGCACCGAGGCGATGACGGCGCGCGGCTGCGTGCTTGGCGAGGATGGGCGGCTGCGCATTCCCCGCGGCCTCGTCGAGGACACGATCGCAGGCGCCGCCAGGCGGTTTGCGCTATGCGGGCGAGACCCGAAGCACGATCTCGAGCCATGGGGCAACAAGGTTCATTTCGGCACCGCCGGTGCGGCCGTCCACATCGTCGAGCCGGCCACCCGCTCCTATCGCGAGTCGCTGCTCATCGACCTCTATGATGCCGGGCGCATCGTCGACTGCTGCGAGCACATTCACTTCTATCAGCGTCCGGTGGTGCCGCGCGACATGGTCTCCGGGCACGATCTCGACATCAACACCCTCTTTGCCTGCATCGCCGCCACCGCGAAGCATGTCGGCACCAGCATGGTCGCCCCCGACCATGTCAGCGAATGCCTCGAGATCCTCCATGCGGTGGCCGGCAGCGAAGAGGCGTGGCGGGCGCGGCCCTTCGTGTCGCAGTCCAACTGCTTCGTGGTGCCGCCGATGAAGTGGGCCGAGGACGCCTGCCGCTGCCTCGAAGTGGCGGCGCGCGGCGGCATGCCGGTGCTGCTGCTGTCGGCCGCCCAGGCCGGCGCCACCTCGCCCGCGGCGCTCGCCGGAACGGTGGTCCAGGCGGTCGCCGAGTGTCTGGCCGGTCTCGTCTACATCAACGCCGTGGTGCCTGGAGCGCTGGCGATCTGGGGCCCCTGGCCGTTCGTCTCCGACCTCAGGACCGGTGCGATGTCGGGCGGCTCGGGCGAGCAGGCGCTCATCACATCGGCCTGCGCCCAGATGGGACATTTCTACGACCTGACCGTCGGCTCCGCCGCCGGCATGAGCGACTCCAAGCTGCCCGACATGCAGGCCGGCGGCGAGAAGGGCGTGACCGCGGCGCTGGCGGCCGCAACCGGGCTCAACATGCTTTATGAGGCGGCCGGCATGCATGCCTCGCTGCTCGGCTTCTGCCTTGAAAGCCTGATCATCGACAATGACATGCTGGGCTCGATCAACCGCAATGTGCGCGGCATCGAGGTCAATGACGACACGCTGTCGGTCGAGGTGATCCGCGACGTGTGCCTCAACGGCCCCGGCCATTATCTCGGCCATGGCCAGACGCTGACCCTGATGCAGAAGGAATATATCTATCCCGGCGTCGGCAACCGCATGTCGCCCAAGGAATGGAATGAGGCCGGCAAGCCCGACATCGTCGAGCGCGCCGCCGCCCGCAAGCGGGAGATCCTGTCGACGCATTATCCCGACTACATTCCGCGCGAAGTCGATGAGAGGATCCGGGCGAAGCACGATATCAAGCTGCCGCGCGAGGTCATGGAACTCGGCGATCCGCGCTGGACCAGGACGTGAGCGGACATCCGATTCTCGAACGCGTCAGCGATGCCGGTTTGGTGGCGCTGGGTTGGTTCAAGCCCGATGCCGGCGACGGCGTACCGCAGGTTCCTGCCGGAACCCCTGCGGCGGTGCTGCTGATCGGCAATGCCGGTCCAACCATGTTCGGTCGCTTTGCCGGAGAGCGAGATGCACTCAAGGACAGCCTCGATGACTGGACCCGCGCCGTCGTCGACCAGCTTGCGGAGCGCTGCCAGGCAGCGGCGCTCTACCCGTTCGACAAGCCGCCCCTGCCCTTCCTGACCTGGGCGCGGCGCGCCCAATGCGGCCATGTATCGCCGCTCGGCCTCAATATTCACCCGGTCTATGGGCTGTGGCATGCCTTTCGCGCCGCCCTGCTGTTCGACCAGGACCCCGGTCTTCCCGGCATCGCCGCAGGTCCCAGTCCTTGCGACAGCTGCATTGGCAAGCCCTGCCTGACCGCCTGCCCGGTCGGCGCCTTCTCGCCTGATGGCTATGACGTTGCCGCCTGCGCCGAGCATCTGATGGCGCCCGCCGGGGGCGAATGCATGGATGGCGGCTGCCTTGCCAGGCGGGCCTGCCCGGTCGGCCCGGCCTATCGCTATGCCCCCGACCAGATGCGGTTTCACATGGTGGCATTTCGCCGGGCGCGCGGTTTTTCTCTCGAACACTCAGAGAAAATCTGAGAAAATCTGAGAAATACTAAGGATCTCCAGCAATCAAATGTACGCTTTCGTAGAACAGAAGCTCATGGCCGGCGACGACATCGTTCTCGATGGCGGAACCGGCACGGAGATCCAGCGCCGCGGCGTGCCGATGCATGATCAGGTGTGGTGTGCGGAAGCGAATGTGACCCATCCGGATGTGGTGCGCGGCGTTCACCGCGACTATCTGCAAGCCGGCGCCGAGGTGATCACCGCCAACACTTTTGCCACGAGCCCCCTCCTGTTCAACGCCGTCAAGCGCGACCGCGACATCCGCGCGATCGACCGCATTGCCGTCCGCCTGGTCCGCGAAGCTGTCGAAGAGGCGGAGCCGGGCACGCCCATCGCGATCGCCGGCTCGTTCTCAACCATGCGGCCGGTGGCCGCGCAGAGCGACCGGACCGTGAAGGCCAAGGAATGGACGCTCAGGCAGGCCGAGCCGTTGATGCATGCCAAGGCCGAGTCATTGGCGGAAGCCGGCTGCGATCTGATCCTCATGGAGATGATGCGCGACGTCGACTATTCCCTTTGGGCCACCGAGGCGGCGGTGGCGACCGGGCTGCCGGTGTGGGTCGGGGTCGCGGTGGAGCGACGGGACGACCGCCAGCTTGCCGGGTTTGGTCGCCCCGACTGGCCGATGGAGGACATCGTGGCAGCGCTCATGGCAACCGGCGCCCAGGCGTGCCTGGTGATGCACACCTCGATCGACGACACGGCCGATGCTCTGTCGCTCATCAAATCCAACTGGGCCGGGCCGATCGGCGCCTATCCCGAGGTGGGCCATTTCGAGATGCCCAATTGGGTGTTCGACGCGCTGCCGCCCGCCGATTTCGTCGAGCATTGCCTGCGTTGGCGGCGGATGGGCGCGACCCTGCTCGGCGGTTGCTGCGGTATCGGGCCCGACCACATCGCAGCGCTCTCCATGACGATCAAGGACAAGGACGATGTCTGTCGACACCTATAGCGGCTCCTGCCTGTGCGGCGCGGTTGGCTTCGAGGTCCGCGGGAAGCTTCGCCCGGTGGTCGCCTGCCACTGCATGCAGTGCCGCAAGCAGACCGGAACCTATATGTCGGCCACCGCCTGCAATGACGACCAGCTGACATTGACGCGTGATGACGGGCTCTCCTGGTACCGCTCGAGCGATTACGCGCAGCGCGGCTTCTGCCGGCTCTGCGGCTCGGTGCTGTTCTGGAAGGGCGATGGGCGGGATTATACGGCGATCGCCGCCGGCTCGATCGACGGTCCGCTCGGCGTGCCGCTCGAGGGCCATATCTTCTGCGACTCGGCAGGCGACTATTATGAGATCGCCGGCGGCACGTTCCGCACGCCCGGATCGCCGCATTAGACGAGGCAGCCGAGGCAAAGAGGCAGTAGGCAAAGAGGCAGTAGGCAAATAGGCAATGGGCAGTAGGGAAGTGCTCCGTGTACTGCCTACTGCCGACTGCCGACTGCCTCAATTCACATGCCGCAGATATTGCGCCACATAGTCGAAGCCGCCGAGGCGTGACTTGTAGCCTTCGATCAGGCGCTCGGTGATCGGTCCCGGACATTTGCCGCTGCCGACGGGGCGGGCATTGATCGAGCGCACCGGCACCAGGCACCAGCTCGTCGAGGTGATGAACGCCTCCTCCGCGACATAGGCGTCGTAGAGATCGATATCGGCCTCGCGCAACGGGATCTCGAGTGCTCCGGCGATCTCGATCACCGTCTGGCGCGACAGGCCGGCGAGGACATAACGCTCGAAGGGGGTGAGCACCTCGCCATTGCGCACGACGAAGATGTTCGAGCCGAGCCCCTCCGCGAGACAGCCGCGGACGTCCAGCAGCAGCGAGGTGGCGCCAGGCTTGAGGGCCTGCACCTCCTGGTCGCCGGCCGTCAGATTGGCATAGCTCAGCGACTTCATGCGAGGGCTGATGGCTTCCGGCGGGGTGCGGCGGATTCCCGGCGGGGTTACGACATCGAGCCCGTCGCGCATGCCGCGGGCCCGCATCTTGAACGGCAAGGGCGAGCACTCGATGATCACCGTCGGCTCGCTCGCCGGGCCGCTGCGAAACTCGCTGCGCAGGCCCCGCGACACCCATTGGGTCACCCAATAGTCGTCATCCGGCGTGATGAGCGCCAGATTGAGCTCGATGACGTCCTCCGTGTGCCGCGACATCTCTTGCGGCGACAGGCCGGGATCGAGGTTGCTGTAGCGCAGCGACCGGTAGAGCCGCTCGATGTGCTCCTTGAGCAGGAACGGCTTGTGGCCGAAGGTCCGCAGCGTGTCGAACACCCCATCGCCGACGGCAAAGCCATAATCGCGGAAGGAGACCTTGGCCTCGCTCTCCGGAACGATTTTCCCATTGAACCAGGCGACCCGCTCTCGTCCTGAAGCCATGAAGTCTCTCCCTGTCAGTGGATGATGTTGTTAGGTCTACCACAAGGCAGTCGGCAGATAGGCAGTAGGCAGTGATCTGTGCCCTATGCCTGCCTACTGCCTACCGCCTACCTTGGCATGCCGGCTCAATGGAGCAAAAGGCCGCTGGCGATGAATGTGTCGAAGAGCAGCTTCACATTGAGCGCAACGATGATCACGGCGATGATGCCGGTGGCGACCGTCAGCCAGCGCGGCGCCAGCAGATTGCCCATGATCCTGCGGCGCGCGGTGAACAGTACGAGCGGTATCACCGCGAAGGGCAGTTGCATCGACAGCACCACCTGGCTGCCGATCAGCAGCTTGGCGGTGGCGCTCTCGCCATAGAAGATGGTGACGGCGGCCGCCGGAATGATAGCGATGCCGCGAGTGAGGAGGCGCCTCACCCAAGGTTTCAGCCGCAGCTCGAGGAAGCCCTGCATCACGATCTGGCCGGCGAGCGTCGCGGTGACCGTCGAGTTGAGGCCGCAGGCGAGCAGCGCGAGGGCAAACAGCGTCGCCGCCAGCGAGGTGCCGAGCAGCGGCGCGAGAAGCGCATAGGCCTCGCCGAGCTCGGCGATCGCGGTGCTGCCGCTGGCATGAAAGGCGGCGGCCGCCAGGATGAGGATGGAGGCATTGACAAACAGCGCCGTTGCCAGCGCCACAGTCGAATCGACGGTTGCCAGACGAATGGCATCGCGCTTGTCGGCGTCGCGCCGCCCGACATCGCGGGTCTGCACGACGCCTGAGTGGAGATACAGATTGTGCGGCATGACGGTGGCGCCGAGAATCCCCATCGCCACATACAGCATCTCCTTGTTGGTGACGATCTCGGCTGAGGGAAGGAAGCCATGGAGGATCGCCGCAACGTTCGGCTGCGCCAGCCACATCTCGATGCCGAAGCACAGGAAGATCAGCGCCAGCATCGCGATGACAAAGGCCTCGATCCAGCGAAAGCCGAGGCTCTGCATCCACAGAATGAGAAACACGTCGAGCGCGGTGATGATGACGCCGATCGCCAAGGGAATGCCGAACAGCAGCTGCAAGCCGATGGCGGTGCCGATGACCTCCGCGAGATCGGTGGCGATGATCGCCGTCTCCGCCAACACCCACAGGCCGAGCGACACCGGCCGCGGAAACTCCCGCCGGCAGGCTTGGGCGAGGTCGAGCCCGGCGCCGAGCCCGAGCCGGGCGCACAGCGCCTGCAGGAGGATGGCCATGATGTTGGAGATGAGGGCCACCGCCAGGAGCTGGTAGCCGAAGGCCGAGCCGCCGGCGAGGGCGGTCGCCCAGTTGCCCGGGTCCATATAGCCGGTCGCCACCAGATAGCCGGGGCCGATAAAGGCAACCATCCGCCGCCAGAACGTGCCGCTGGTGCTGACCGGGATGGTCCGAAAGACCTCCGGCAGTGAGGAACGTTCGCGTTCGGCGTCATCGACGCGGTCGCCGGCGGTCTTTTGCAACATCCTCCCATGCTAAATGAGATTGCGAACCATTTGCAACAACTTTCCGATCGTTCATGACCGTTTGACGTTGACGCCGCTCCCGGCCCCGCTATCAGAGCACGGGTCGAGGGATTCCATGAACCAGGATGCCACTGCCGCACCCGCTGCTCGCTCCGACAGCCTCAAGGGCATTGCCTGCCTGATCCTCGGGATCGCGGTGTTCGCGATCCAGGATGTGGTGATCAAGAAGATCAGCGGCATCTACCCGCTGCACGAAGCCATGGTGCTGCGGAGTCTCACCGCCTTTCCGGTGCTGTTCCTCCTGGTGTGGCGCGATGGCGGGTTCGGCACGCTGACCGGGCCGGGATGGCCATGGCTGCTGGTTCGAGGCGTCATGGCCTTCGTGGCCTATAGCTGCTACTACCTCGGGCTTGCGGCGCTGCCGATCGCCACCGCGGTGGCACTATACTTCGCGGTGCCGCTGTTCATCACCGTCCTTTCCGTCCTCTTTCTCGGCGAGCGTGTCGGCGCGCGGCGCTGGGCGGCGGTGATCATCGGCTTTATCGGCGTCTTCACGATCGCGAAGCCGGGGACTGATCTGTTCGACTGGGCGGCGCTCTTACCGATCACCTCGGCCTTCCTCTATGCGGCTGCCATGGTCCTGACACGCGGCATCGGGGCCACCGAGACGGCGCCGGCAATGTCGACCTGGGGCAATGGCGTGTTCCTGCTTGGCGCTCTCACGCTCTCCGCCATATTCGGGTCGGGCAGCCATGACGGCGAGACCCATCGCAGCCTTGCCTTCCTGATGCGCGGCTGGACCACGCCGAGCACTTTCGACTTCCTGCTGATGGCATCCTGCGGGGTGATCGCGGCGCTGGCCCTGACGCTGGTGACCCAGGCCTATCGGATCGCCGAAGCCAATGTCGTCGCACCCTTTGAATATACCGCGCTCATCTGGAGCGTGCTCTATGGCTGGATGTTCTGGCGGGAATGGCCGGACCCCGTCAGCTGGCTCGGCATCATCATCATCGTCGGCGCCGGCACCTATGTGTTCTATCGCGAGCAGATCAAGGCCGAAACGGATCAAGCGCGCGCCGTCAGCGCCCGGCCCAATTCGCCATAGCCGGTGAAGCGGAGTTCGAAGGCGAGGCCAAGCCGCGCCGCCGCCTCCCGCGCCTTCGCTTCGAGCGCCGGGTCGCGGGTCTGAGCAAGATAGACGAGCCTCGTGTAATTGCCGAAATAAAGCGGCAGCAGCTCGGGATGGGCCGCTATGCCCAGCCCCTCCCAGATCAGCTTGTCGAAATGACGGGCGAGATAATCGGTGAGGAAGAATGTGGT
This sequence comes from Pseudomonadota bacterium, assembly GCA_046726135.1. Taxonomy (GTDB): domain Bacteria; phylum Pseudomonadota; class Alphaproteobacteria; order Rhizobiales; family Aestuariivirgaceae; genus DATAFF01. The sequence goes on from JBKOZY010000356.1 coordinate 8,760, forward strand.
GAGATCCTCCTCCGCCGTTTTGTCGAAGCGCTCATTGCCGGTCAGGAACGAGTAGCAATGCGGCCCCGCAATGCGCTCGATACCCTCCTCGGCCAGAACCTTGTCGAGCAGGCCGCCGGTGCCGCAGTCGCCATAAAGGACGAAAATCGAACGATAGCGGTCCTTGTTGGAGCGAATGAGGCGGCGAACCCCCTCCGGAATGCGCGATGGCGTGTTGTGCCAGATCGCCGGCAGGCACTGGACGTCGAAGGCCCGCCAGTGATTGGCCTCGATCACCGCCACGATCTCGCGGGCGAGCGCGCCGCAGGCGATCAGCAGCACGTGCCCCCTGCCCCGGGTGAAGACAAAATCTTCGCCCGGCGAGAGCTCTGGCAGTGCGGCGTCGCGGTTGTCCATGTCCTCCATATGGGCTGGCGACCTCCCGCCCGCCACCGCCTGAATGCCTGTCAGGCGCTGGCAGCAAGCCGGTTGTGGCGCCTCGCCATCAGCTCCTTTGCGGTCTCGACCGCCACCGCGGCGTCGCGGCAATAGGCGTCGGCACCGATCGCCTTGGCGAATTCCTCGTTGAGAGGCGCACCGCCGACCAGCACCACATAATCGTCGCGCATGCCCTTTTCCTTCAGCGTGTCGATCACGACCTTCATGTAGGGCATGGTGGTGGTGAGCAGCGCCGACATGCCGA
>JBKOZY010000357.1:0-6841 GCA_046726135.1 Pseudomonadota bacterium
CTATTAGCGCAACCATCGCACCCTCGGCATTAGAAGAGTCCAGGCTTATCTAGAAAACGAGACCCACGAGGCAAAGGTTTCGGCTCCTATCGTCCTGTCCCGATCATCCTATCAAAATTTCGCCCTTGCCGAGCGTCGCGAGATCGCCGGCAAGACGGCGCAGCGCACCTTTGAAGAGCTTACCGGTTTTCACCTCATGCTCGGCAAGCGTGTTGCCGAGCAGCGCGGCAAAGGCCAATTCATGGGGTCCGCAATCGGCAAAGCTCGGCGACAGCGACTGCGCACCGCGCCCCAGCACGATGGAGCCGCGGCGCATGAGATAGCCGGGCAAATGGCCGGTCTTCCCGAGCAGCACCAGCGTGCCGGCGATCATCGCCGCCCCGGCATAGTCGCCCGAGGTGCCGCTGACGACGATTATCCCCCGCCGCATGCGTTCGCCGGCCTGCTTGCCCGCCTTGCCGCCGATCAGGATCAGCCCGCCGCTCATGCCGGCGAGCTCGCCCGAAACCGGTCCCCCGACGCTGTCTCCGGCATTGGACGAGATCCTGATGCGACCGCCGGACATTTGCGAGCCGAGCCATGGGCCGGCATTGCCGCGGACCTCGATCTCGCCACCCCGCATGCGCCGACCGACCTGGAACCCGACATCGCCGTCGACTCGGATGACGCCGTTCTCCATGCCGTGGCCAAGGAGATCGAACCGGTCGGATCCGCCGTCAAACCTGATCTCCGCCGCGTCGCGGCCTTTGACCGCGAAGATTTCGCCGACCTGCAGCGGCTGACGTGTCGTGCCGATGGCGATGCGCTGGATCTCGCCAGGCTTCATGTCCTTGAGCCGGTCCGGCGTCAGTTTCGACAGGTCGAGCCGTTGCGACGGTGCGGCTTTGAGCGAGAAGGTCAGCGCGCTCACCCGATCAGCTCCTTCAGGTGGTAGTGGAAGCGCCCGAGCTTGCCGCCATAATTGCCGGCGCTGATGCGAACCGGTCCGGCATCCGGTCCAAGCGCCGCGGCTGCCTTGAGCCCGACCTGCATGGCCTGGCGAACGGCCTCCGATGTCAGCCCGTCGATGACGATCTCGAAGACCGAGCCGACATCGGGATCGAGCGCGGAATGTGGGAGGCCCTTCAGCGTCGGGCAGAAGGCGTCATTGGTCGAGGCGATGAGGGCTGGATAGCGCGAACCGACCTTGGAGCCCGATCGGACGATGCCGCCCGGAAAGGGAAGGATCACGTCGTCGACCTGCATCATCGCCTTGACGGCGGTCTCGGCGGCGGCGAGCGCCGCGCGCCTGGTCTGGCCCATCAGCAGGAGATTGCCGCCGCCCACCGCTTCCGTGGTGCTGCCGGTGCTCGCCTCGCAGAGGAACTCGCCCTCCATGACCGGGAGGCGCCAATAGCGCTTGCCGCCAAGCCGCTTCGATATCTGCCAGCCATCACCGAAATAGCGCAGGGTCGAGCCGAGCTTGAGCTTGGCGCCGCCCGCGATCCCGGCGTAACAGGCCGTTCCAGGGCAGGTGAGCACGCATTGGCCGACCCGGTTCTGCAGCTGCTTCTGCAATTCCGCCGGCGAGATCGCGAACAGCAGGACCCTGACCCCCGGGCGGCCATCCGGCGACTCGGTTGCCGGGATGATCATGTCGATCCCGGCCTCGCAGCCGCAGGCAATCACCGAGGTGGCAAAGCCGGTCATGGTGACCGCGGCCTGCTCGGCCCATTTGGCGGCCGGCGCGGTGATGACGATCGCCGTTGCGACCATCCCGAACGCTTCGGCGAAGGTGTCGTCGATGCGCACGCCATTGAGCATCAGCTGCGGCATGGCACCTCCATGAACGGCTCCGCATGCCCGAGCGCTGCAGGATCGACATGGAAGAATTGCGGCGACAGTCCGAAGGTCGAGTCGTAATAGCGCTCCATGCGCCGCGAGATGGCGGTGCCGGCACCCGGTTTCACGACAAGCGCCTTGCCTTCGGGCGTGGCGACGACCGTCCCGTCGCGAACCACGACGGTGCCGGCCTTGATGGTGACGACGGTGTGACGGAACATCTCGGCCTTGTCGTCGCGCCGCCGGTAGACCGCGATATCGGCGCAGGCCCCGCGCCCGAGATGGCCGCGATCGGCCAGGCCGAGCAGGCGTGCCGGTGCTGCCCGCGTCATGATGGCGATCTCGGCCAGCGTGTATTCACGGCCGATCGAAGCGAGACCGGTCATGGCGATCGCCCGCTTGGGGAGCTGGGCGATGGCATTGTTCCGCGCCTGACGATCCATCAACAGCGCGAAGATCTCGGGATAGAAGGTGAAAGGGGCGCCATTGGGGTGATCGGTGGTGAAGAACACCCGCCAGGGATCATCGATCAACAAGAACAGCTCGAGGCCCACCGCCCATTGCACGACATTGTAGAAGTCGCTGCTGCTGTAACGATAGGGAACGATGCCGCCACCGTTGAAATCGGTCTCGGTGATCACCCATTTGCGTGGCCGGCTGAAATTTCGGGCGGTGAACTGCCGCAACGTATCGCAGGAGATCGTCACCGTCTGACCGAACATGACCTGGCCGATATCGACGGTCACATCCTTGCGGCGGTTGACCTCTTCGGCGACGCGCGCCGCGGCCGACGAGAAGCCGCGTCGCCCCTCCTTGCCATAGCCATAGAACTGGATGTGGGCCAAATGCGCAGGTCGGCCGCTGGTCGCCTCCATGGTGGCGAGCGCCGTGTCGGCATTGCCGGGAACGCCGAGATTGTTGCAATGGATATGCAGCGGATGAGGGATGCCGAGCTCATCGACCGCCTGCTGCAGCGCCAGCACGATCTGGCGCGAGCTCACGCCGTAGCCCGGAACCTCGTCATCGAGGGCAAAGCTCCGGGCATTCGCCTTGAACGCTGCCGATGCGCCGGCATTGATGACCTTGACGCCGAGCGCACCGGTCGACTCGACCATGTAGGAGACATAGTCGCGCACCGCCGATCGGCTCTCCTTGCCCCTGAGCAGGGTGAGCAGGAAGTCCTCATTGCCGAGCACGACCAGCGCGCCGTTGTCGATGATCGGGATGTCGGCCAGCTCGAGATGCGCGTGGAGGCCATTGGACGGCATCATTGCCGGCTCGATGACGGTGGTGAACCCCATCTCGGCATAGAGCCGGCCGGTGGTCTCGACATCGAAGCCGATGCGCGACAGCGGCGTTTCGCCTGGCCGCCGCAGCGACGCCGGATGTTCCTCGGGAAGGAGCAGCCGGGCGGTGTTCACATTGCCGCCGCCAATATGGGAATGGACATCGATCGCCCCGGCCATCACCACGCAGCCGGTGCAGTCGACGGTCTCCGTCGCGCGACCGCCCGCCGGCGGCGCCACGATCCGGCCGCCTTCGATCCACAGGTCCCCCGGCCCGTCGAGATGATTGACGGGATCGACGAGGTATCCTCCCTTGAGGTGGATCACGGGCCGCTCCCGCTGGCCGGAAGAGCGGCTTGGATCGCCGCGACGATTTCGGCACTGCTCGGCAGCGAGGTTGGCCGGGATGCTGGCACGAGGCACAGGGCACGGGTCTCGAGCTGATAGAGGACGCCGGGATGATCAACACCCGGTCGGCCGACAGAGATCGCGACCTCCGGCATCTTGTCGGGGGCAAAGCCACGTCCCGCCAGCACCACGGCCGGCACCTTCCTCAACCACTCCGGCGGGTCCTCGATGGGACCGATCCACAACGCCGCGTCGACTTCGCGGGCTTCCACCAGGCGGCGGGCATCGAAGCGCCAGGGATCATGCGTTGCACCGCCATCCATCCAGCGGCAGCGCAGCGGCACGCCGAAGAGCCAGCCGCAGATCTGCATTGCCGCCTCGCCATTGGCCGGTGCCGGGATCGCCACCGTCGAGAACCGATGGCCGGCATTGAGGTCGCTCGCCAGGCCGAGCACCATCTCGAGGGCCGGGGCACCAAGCAGGCTAGGGGAGTAGGCGGCGGCGCCGAACTTTGCTCCGCGCAAGAGATCTGCGGCCGCACGATAGTCCGCCGGCGGCTTGGCCAGGCGGTCGGCGCAGGCTGCGCGAAGCATCGCGAGGCCGGCGGCGATCGCGTGCTCCCCCTCCGCCGGGAGTGCCACCGCGACCTTCGCCTTGGGTGCGGGTCCGAGGGTGACGATGCGCTTCGGTGTGCCGTGGCTCAGATAATCCAGCAGGCGCCCCGCCTCGGCGTCGGCGCCCAGGCCGGCAAGCAGCAGAACGTCGCCGATCCGGCGGATCTCCTGGGCGGTCGTCGCCATGGTGCCCAGACGGGCCAGCACCTCGGCTTCCCGCGACAGCACTGCGCCATGGGCATGGTCGACGACAGCGCCGATGGTGCGGGCCAGCTGCAAGCCGGCTCGAATGCCGGCGGCATCGGCCGCCAGACCGGCGATCACGGGCAGGGTTGCAGAGGCCAGAAGCCGGGCCGCGGCAGCGATCGCTTGACCGCGCGGGACCGCCTGACCGTTCACATACGCTTCGGCCATTCGAACAGATCAAACACGGCGCGCCCGAACCGATCTTATTGCAGGCTGCCGGCAAGCCATAGCAGAATTCTGCGATCCGCCATCACTTGTCATATTTGATGTAGGCGAAGCGGAGATCTTCCTGCGGAGTGCCCTCGAGCGCCCCTCCGGCGAGCCCCGGCTGCCATGCCACCACCTCCTCGATTTTTCTGGCGAGCTCGAAGTCCTTGTCGGTGATGCCCTTGGCGGCATGGTTCATCAAGCGGACCTCGACCCAGGCGTAGGAAGCGGTGATGTCCGGGTGATGCCAGGCCGCTTCCGCCAAATGGCCGACCGCGTTGATGACCATCAATGTGCCCTTCCAGCTGCTGGTCTTGTATCGGCGGCGGATCCAGCCGTCCTCGAGGTACCAATGAGGCAATTCCCGTTTCAGCCGTTCGGCGGCTTCCTCGGCAGAGTAAACGCGCTCCTGCTTTCGCTCGGCCATGATTGATCGCCTCCTATGCTTGTGCAATAACGGCCTCCTTCGGCCGCCTCGCCTCACTCTAGGAGGGCTGGGGTGTGCTTGAAAGTGGGTACCGTCAGACGCCGCCGCGCGGCGGCGCGAAAAGCGCAGGGATCGGGATTGAACAGCGTCACCCTGACGGTGCCGTCGCGGCTGCATCTCGGCTTCCTTGACATCAGCGGCAGTCTCGGCCGCCGGTTCGGAAGCATTGGCCTGGCGCTCGACCGTCCGGTCACCAGCCTGACCATCCGCGCCGCCGACGAGCGCCGCGTCCAGGGCAGCGAGGCCGAGCGCGTGGCCGGCTATCTGACCACGATGTGCCGCCATCTCGGAATTGCCGACACCCACGAGATGGTCATCCACCAAGCCATACCGGCGCATGCGGGGCTCGGATCGGGCACGCAACTGGCGCTCGCTGTTGCGGCAGCCTTGCGGGCTCTTCACGGCTACCCGCTGGACCCGCGCGAGGATGCGGTGCTGCTCGACCGCGGTGCCCGGTCCGGCATCGGCATCGGCATTTTCGAGCAGGGCGGACTGGTGGTGGATGGCGGTCGCGACGACGGGAACCGGGTGCCGCCGATCGTATCTCGGCTGAAGTTTCCCGCCCGCTGGCGCGTGCTGCTCGTCCTTGACGATCATCGCCAGGGCATGCATGGCGAGGCCGAGCGCCAGGCCTTCCGCGACCTGCCGCGCTTCCCGGAAGCGCGCGCCGCCCATCTCTGCCATCTGGTGCTGATGCGCATCCTCCCGGCGCTTGCCGAGGAGGACCTCAACGTCTTCGGCGCCGGCATCGGCGCGCTGCAGGCGGAGCTCGGTCGCCATTTCGAACCGGCCCAGGGCGGGCTCTTCACCAGCCAGGCGGTCGGCGAGGCGGTTCGCTTTCTTGCCGCGCAAGGCGGCGTCGGACCCGGCCAGAGCTCCTGGGGACCGACCGGCTTTGTCTTCGCCGACAGCGCCGATGCCGCCGCCGAGCTCACCGCTGTCTTTCGCCGGCAAAACCGGTTCCAGGACTTGCGTCTGCTTGTCGCAGCCGCCAACAACCGAGGAGCCACGGTCGAGACCGGCTCGCTTCAGGAGTTCGACTGACCGGAGGCCAACCGAAGGAGCGTGCAATGCCCGACAAATCGATCCTTCATATGATAACCCCGCTCAAGCTGATGAGCCCGTTCGACGTCAATATGGCAACCGATGCCGGCTACGACATGATTGCCGTCTACGCCGGCGTCGAGCTCAAGGATGTGCAGGGTCTTGTCCAGGACGCCATCTTCTCGCGCAATCCCAAACTGTCGGCGAGGACCGGCGTTTTCTTCGGCGGCCGGGACGCGATCGTCGCGCTTGACATGATCGAGACCGCGAAGAAGTCGCTGGTCCCGCCATTCGAGCTGTCGATCCTTGCCGATCCGGCCGGCTCGTTCACGACGGCGGCCGCCATGGTGGCCTGTGTCGAAAAGACGCTGAAGGAGAAAAAGAACCGCACCCTGTCCGGCATGAGCATCGCCGTGTTCGGTGCCACCGGCGTCGTCGGCTTCTCTTCGGCGGTCATCGCCGCCCTTCAGGGGGCGAAGGTCACGCTGGTCGGTTATGACGGACCCGATCGCGTCGCGCATTCGTCGCGCGAGATCAAAGCGCGCTTCGGGGTCGATACCGACTCGACCGACGGCTCGAGCGAGGAGAAGAAGGAAGCCATCCTGGCCCAGACCGAGATTGCGCTGTGCTGCGCCCGCGCCGGCATTCAGGTGCTGAGCCTCGCGCAGATCCGCAAGTCCAAGTCGCTGCTGGTGGTGGCCGACGTCAATGCTGTGCCGCCGGCCGGCGTGGAAGGGCTCGACCTCCATGCCGACGGCGTTCCGATCGGCGATGCCAATGTCCTGGGG
>JBKOZY010000358.1:0-4990 GCA_046726135.1 Pseudomonadota bacterium
GGCCTGGCCCGAGGCCACGACATAGTCGGCGTTCTCCGGCGTTCGGATGTGGCTCTCGGCCTGGACGCGGGCGTGACGCACTACCGCTTTCAACGCCTCGGCAGAGGGGGCGCCGAACTTGTCGGGGAAGAACACATTGGGAATGATGCCGGAGTGATCGAAATAGCTGCCGGTGCCGCAGGTGACATAGTCGATCAGCTGGCGCTCGTCGTGCCAGGCGATGATCTCATGCATGGCCTCGATCGACAGCGCGACATCGATCTCGGGATGGAGGTTCACCGCCATGCCGATGATGAAGTCGTCGCCGACGTCGCGGCGGATGCGGCGGATGATCTCCGAGGAGAAGCGGGTGCGGTTCTCGAGGCTGCCGCCCCAACGGTCGTCGCGACGGTTCGACCATGGCGTCCAGAACTGGTCGATCAGCGCATGATAGGCGGCGAAGAGCTCGATTCCATCGAAGCCCGATCGCCTGGCGCGGCCGGCGGCGGCAACGAAGCCGCCGATCACCTCCTCGATCTCGGCCTCGCTCATGCAGTGGCTGCCGTCGCTGTCGTGAAAGGAGGGGAGCCCCGACGGCGACCAGTTGGGCTCGAAGGAATTGTCGAAGTCGCCATGCTGGCCGACATGGTAGAGCTGGTGGAGGATCACCGTGCCATGGGCATGAACGGCCTCGGTGACCTTGCGGAAATGCGGGATGATCTCGTCGGTCGAATGGCGGAAATTGCCGCGGGTCAACACTGCGGTGCGGTGGACTGGCACCGGCTCGACCACGATCATGGCGGCGCCGCCGATGGCGCGCTCCTCGTAATAGGCGCGGTGGCGCTCGCCGGGGAGGCCGCCCTCGGACATGTTGGCGGTGTGGGCGCCGAAGACGATGCGGTTGGCGAGGGTCTTGTGGCGCAGCTGGAGAGACTGAAAAAGGGCAGGGAAGGCGGTCGGCATCGGCAGGCTCCCGTTCGCGGAATTGTTGCCGAGCGACCGGCGGGAGGCAATGGGGCTTTACGCAGACCGGCTTTTCACCCCAGTAAGGGGGTCATGAACAATCAGCCTGCGCCGCTCCTCGCCGGGGTCGACACCGGTGGCACCTATACCGATGCAGCCCTGATCGACGGCGCGACCCATGAGGTCAAGGCGACCGCCAAGGCCCTGACAACCCGCGGCGACCTGGCGCTTGGCGTCAGTGAGGCGCTGGAACGGGCGCTCACGGCGCTGGAAGCGGGGGCGGCGCGCCGCATCCGGCTGGTGGCGGTGTCGACGACGCTGGCGACCAATGCGGTGGTCGAAGGCCATGGCAGCCCGATCGCGGTGATTCTCATCGGATTCGACCGGCTGATGGCCGAGCGCTCGGGCCTTGCCGCCGCGTTCCCCGGCATGGCGATCGAGCATGTGGCGGGCGGGCACGACCATAATGGCGAAGCTGCGACGGCGCTCGATGAAGCGGCGCTCGCCCAAGCGATCGCCCGGCACCAGGGCACGGTCGAAGCTTTCGCGGTGGCCTCGGCCTTTGCGGTGCGCAACCCGACGCATGAGCTCAGGGCGCGCCAGATGATCGTCACGCTGAGCGGCCGGCCGGTGACGCTGTCGAGCGAGCTCACCTCGGCGCTCGATGCGCCACGGCGGGCGCTGACGGCGGCGCTCAATGCGCGGCTGATCCCGCGGATCTCGGCGCTGATCGCGGCGGTCGGCCAGGCGATGGAGCGGCTCGATATTGCGGCGCCGCTGATGATCACCCGGGGCGACGGCACATTGGCGCTCGCCGAGCAGGTGGCGCTCCGGCCGATCGAGACGGTGCTGTCGGGACCGGCGGCGAGTCTCGTCGGTGCGGCGAGCCTGTCGGGGCTCAAGGACTTCATCCTCACCGATATGGGTGGCACCACCACCGATCTCGGCATTCTCCAAAATGGCCGGCCGATCGTCAGCGAGGCGGGCGCGGAGATCGGCGGCTGGCGCACCATGGTGCGGGCGATCGATGTCAAGACGGTCGGGCTCGGCGGCGACAGCCAGGTTGGCTTCGCGGTCAACGGCGCGATGTCGATCGGACCGGAGCGGGCGGTGCCGGTGTCGCTGATCGGGCAAGGCTTCCCCATGGTCATCGACGAGCTCGATCGCGAGCTCGCCGATCCGGAGGCGCTGTCAGGGGCCGGACGGTTCGTCATGCGGCCGCTCGGCTCGTCGGCGGCGGCGATGCCCAAGATCGAGCTGACGGTGCGCGAGCGCGAGCTGATGGCGCTGATCGGCGAGCAGCCGAAGCCGGTGAGGCGGGTGGCGGTATCATCGGGGGCGCAGCGCAGCCTCGCCGCGCTTGCCCGCAAGGGGTTGGTGCAGATCGCCGGGCTGACGCCGTCGGATGCGGCGCATGTGCTCGGCCTTCAGGACAATTGGTCGCGCGAGGCGGCGGTGAAGGCGGCGCTGCTGGCGGTCAGGACGCGCAGCCTCAAGGCGCCGACCGAGGAAGCAGCGCGAGGCTTGTGCGAAGAAGTGTGGTCGGAGACGGTGCGGCTGTCGGGCAAGGCGCTGCTCGATGTGGCGATCGGGTCAGGCGGCGAGAGGCTCGACGGGGCCCATCTCCTGATCGATGCGGCGAGCCGTGGCCGGCGCCAGATCGGCCTGGCCGAGGTCAGGCTCAAGCCGGGCGTGCCGGTGGTAGCGGTCGGCGGCCCGGTAAAGGTCTATCATCCGGAGGCGGCGCGGCGGCTCGGCTGCGAGATCATCTTTCCGGATCATTGGGCGGTGGCCAATGCGGTGGGGGCGGCGAGCGGGGTGGTGGCGCGAACGGTCACCGTCGCGATCACCGGCGATGGGGCGGGTTCGTTCCGGGTCCATCTGCTCGAAGGGGTGACGCCGATGACCACGGCGCGGGAGGCGCTGGCGCTCGCCGTGGCGGAGGCGCGGCGCCTCGCCAGCGCAGCGGCGCTCGCCATGGGCGCGACCATGGTCGAGGTGTCGGTCAGGCGCGACCTCAAGCTGCTGCCAGATGCGATCGATGACAACGGCCTGTTCGACGGACAGGTGACGGCCGAGGCGATCGGGCGGCCGCTTTAGGCGGCAAGCTCGCGCTGGGCCTTGAGCTTGATCGCAGCGCTGGCATAGCCGCCGGCCGCGCCATCGACGAAATGCACATGATCGTCGCGCATCGGCGAGGGGACAAGACAGGTCATCAGCGCCTCTTTCTGACGATGCAGCCCATAGACGCAAATCCCCTGGGCGTGAGCGGCGGCGAGATCGCGCTCGATCCGATCGGCGGTCGCGAGCGAACAATCGACGGTCAGCTTCAGACCGTCGTCGAATTTGCGGAAGTCGGTGTTGATGGCGGTCTGTCGGAGATAGTGGTCGGGCTCGAAGCCCTTGATCTTGATGCCGTAGCGCAGCACCGCCCATGAGAAATGGGCCAATGCCCAGGTCTTGGCGAGCGCGGCCAGATGGCCCAGGGGGCGGCGGATCGCCCGTGCCTCGAGATCGAAGCTCAAGGGATCGAGCGCCGGCGTCGGTCCGGTGGCGGGCACCGGGCGCCCCTCGTTGTCGCTGCGCGACAGGCGGCCGAGCAGGGTGGCCACAAGCGCGAGAAAGCGCTCGTCGGGGTGGCCCAGCGGGACAACGATCAGCGACAGGACGACGCCCTGCTCCGAACCGATCGGGGCGTAGCGGCAGGAGAGGCCGGCGAGATCCGGTTGCTGGCCGGAGGGAGCAGGGGCGACGGCAAAGCGTCCAAGCTTCATCTGCCCCTCGGCCCAGGCCATGCCGCCGCCGGCGAACATCGCATAGGTGACGGCGGCAGACGCGGCAAAGCGCGCGACCGTCAGGTCGAAGCCAGCGTCGCGGATGGCGGTGACGCCGATCAGGGCGGCGCGCAGGCGAAGCCCCATTTCCTCGGCGGCCCAGGTCACGGTGCGGGACAAGGCATCGCGGACCGCCGGCTCGGCATCGGGGGATACGGCAAAGCTCGCGCCGTCGCCGCCGAACACGAAGGGAAATTGACGTCCGCCGGTGGCGTTGAGCACCGCAGCGATGACCGCTGCCCCGACCATGTTCACCGCCTTGTAGCGGCCGGCGGCAATCGCTCCGGTCGAATCGACGACATCGGCGACACCGACCAGCCAGTCGGCGGGCAGGGGCCGGTAGTTCTGCGGGTCGAGCACATGGGCGAAATCGGTGAATGGGACGATCGCGTCGTAGAAACCGGTGCTGCTCGTCATGGCGATCCTCCCTTGGCCAGCGGGCGCTCGGAAGCCCGGCGCTCGCGGTAGAGCACATAGAGGCCGCTCGCAATGACCACCAGCCCACCGGCCAGCGTCCAGCCGTCGGGAACATCGCCGAACACCAGAAAGCCGATGATGATCATGGGGATGATCTGGGTGTAGACGAAGGGCGCAAGCACCGAGGCCGGGGCGCGTCGATGGGCCTCGGTCAGCATGAAGTGACCGACGGTGCCGAAAATGGCAGCAAGCCCGAGAAGCCCCCACTGCCAGGCTTCCGGCGTCTGCCAGTCGACCAACCCCAGCGGCACGGCGCCCAGCGCCCCGGTCAGCGTCACGTAGAACAGCGAGGTCAGGGCCTGGTCGTGGAGCCCGACATGGCGGGTGGCAATCTGGTAGAGCGCGCCGCACAGAGCGCTCAGAAGGGAGGCAGCCATCGCCCAATGGAAGCCTGCCGTGCCGGGGCGGAGGATGACCAGGACGCCGATGAGGCCGACAATCACCGCCATCCAGCGCCGCAAACCCACCCGCTCGCCGAGCAGCCAAGGCGAGAGCACGCAAACGATGAGCGGGTTGGAGAAGGTGATGGCCGAGGTCTGGGCCAGCTGGATGTAATTCAGCGCGAGAAAGTTGAGTCCGGTTGTGCCGAGCAGCAGCAACCCGCGCATGGCATGCAGCTTGCGGTGGCGGGTGACCAGGAGGCGCGCCCCGCCCATGCGCCAGACGAGGATCGCCACATAGGCGCTGGCAATACCGTAGCGGAAACACACCACCACGGCGGTCGACAATGATTTAAC
>JBKOZY010000359.1:0-4293 GCA_046726135.1 Pseudomonadota bacterium
GTCTATCACGCTCGCCCAGGTCCGGTCGTCATGCTCCGCCATCGCCTCCTGCGCCGACACCCCGGCGGCATTGACCAGGATGTCGATCGCCCCAAGCGCCGACACCGCGGCGCGATGAAAATCATCAACCGACCGATCCTCGCGCACATCGAGAGCCGCGGCAAGGCAGCGGACCCCCTTCTCTTCGATCGCCTGCCGGATCTCGGCAAATGCCGAAGCATCGGGCCTGGCTGCATAGGCCGCCGCCGGCAAGTCGCTTCCTGCCGGCAGCGATCCGACCGCCACATCGGCGCCGGCCTCGGCCAGCGCCAGGGCAATCGCCCGGCCCATGCCGGTCGCGCCGCCGGTGACCCACGCCACCCGCCTTGCCAGGAAACCCGTTCCCACCTCAGCCCTCCCGCTTGCCGGCAACTTCGAGGCCCTTGGCGAAGCCGAGCCGGAGCGCCGTGATATCGTCGCTCACCGTCACGTAGCTCGCCCCTTCGGCGGCGGCGAGCGCAAAGGCCTTGGGGCTCGGCGCCGGCAGCCCCAGCGCCTTGCCATGCGCCCGGCAGGCAGAGGCGACTGCCCGGAAATCGGCAGCATCGCCGTCGCCGAACTTGAAGGAGCCGCGGCCACGGGTCATCGACAGATCGGACGGTCCGATGAACAGACCATCGACCGTATCCAGGGCGGCGATCGACTCGACATCGGCAAGCGCCCCCGGCGTCTCGATCATCGCATGGCACACCGTGCGCCGGTTCTCGCCGCCGAAGAACCCGTCATCGACATTGTCATAGGCGCCATAGCTCATGGTGCGACTGTAGCCGACGCCGCGGCTACCGAGCGGCGGGTATTTGGCGTAGCTGCAGGCCTCGCGGGCATGTGCCAGGTCGGCAAGCTGCGGCAGCATCACGCCGTCCGCCCCGAAGTCGAGCGCCTGCTGGATGCGCAGCCGCTCCGCCGCCGCGACCCGCACATAGCAAATGAGCCCGATCGCGCGGCAATGAGCGACGATGACGTCGCATGCCTCCTCCCCAATCGCTCCATGCTCCAAGTCTATCACCACGATCCGGTAGCCGACCAGCTTGGCGATTTCGCAAGCCGCCACATTCGAACGCTCGAGCCAGAAGGCGAGATCGGGCTTTGTCACCAGTGAGACCCCATGGCAATCGTGATTGCTTCTGCAGTGATGCCGAGCGCCTCGTCGCGACACAGAAAGGCGATCAGCGCCGCCACCTCGTCGGGATCGAGGAACCGCTTCTGCGGCAGATCCTCGGCGACGCGTCGGCGATATTCCTCGACCGAGATGTCGAGACCGGCAATGGCGATCTCCTGCTCGCAAGCCGAGTAGTTGCTGTCGGTTGCCACCCATCCCGGATTGACGGCATTGCAGCTGACATTGTGCGCCGCCCCTTCCAGCGCCACGCAGCGGGTGAGCCCCAGAAGCCCGGCCTTCGAAGCGCAATAGGCGCTATGGCGCACATAGCCGACATTGGCCGCCGTCGAGGCGATGTTGATGATCCGTCCATAACGCCGCTCGATCATGCCCGGGAAGCACCGCTTGATCGTGCGATAGGGGCCGTTGAGATTGACATCGATCATCCGGTGCCACAGCTGATCGGGATGGTCGGCGATCGCCTTGCGCACCGACGATCCTGCCGCATTCACCAGGATGTCGACCTTGCCGAACGCAGCGACGACACTGCCGTAGAAGGTGTCGACCGAGACATCCGAGCACACATCGAGCGGCAGCGCCAAGGCGCCCACCCCCTGCGCCGCGATCTCAGCCTTGATCTCGGCCAGCGCCTCGTCCGGCGGGGTGTGAACATTCTGGTCCTTGAGCGCCACCGCCCGCTGGCTCTTCACCAGCGAGCCCACCGCCACATTGGCGCCGGCATTCGCCAGCCTCAGCGCTGTCGCCCGGCCCATTCCCGACGCACCACCGGTCACCCAGGCCGTGCGGCCTTCGAGATAGCGATCCTGCATGCGCGCCATTTCATGCGATGTCGCTTGCCGAGTTGAGCCTGCTTGCGCCAAGATGCCGTCCAGATGCGCCAGCACCTCCGCCACGACCGGTCGCCGGAAGACCAGCCCGACCTCATCGCCTTCCTCCTCGTGCCGGATTTTCCGATGTTCGCCTTCTCGGCGGCCATCGAGCCGTTGCGCATCGCCAATTGGATTAGCGGTCGCCCGCTCTACGAATGGAAGGTGCTCACCCGGGACGGCCAGCCGGTGCCCGCCAGCAATGGCTGCATGGTGACCCCCGGCGCCGGCCTCGAATCGGATCAGAGCTATGCGCTCGTCCTCGTCTGCTCCGGCGTCGGCGGCTGCCACTATCGCGACCGCCAGGTGTTCGCCTGGCTGCGGCGCCTGGCGCGGGCCGGCACAAGGCTCGGCGCCATCTGCACCGCCGCCTACATTCTGGCCCGGGCCGGCCTGCTCGCCGGCCACCGCGCGACCATTCACTGGGAGGACCTCGAAAGCTTCCGCGGCGAGTTCCCCGAGCTCGACATCACCGATGCGCTCTACGAGGTGGACGAGAGCCGCATGACCTGCAGCGGCGGTGCCGCCGCCATGGACATGATGCTCGAGCTGATCGCCAGCCGGCACGGTCCGTTGCTCGCCGGCGAGATCGCCGATCAGTTCATGATCTACCGCCCGCGCAACGGCTCCGACCGTCAGCGCATGTCGCTCGATCAGCGCACCGGCATCCGCGACCGGCGGCTGCTCAATGCCATTGCTGCCATGGAGGGGCGGCTCGAGGACCCGCTGGAGCTCAGCGCAATCTGCGACGCCGCCGATCTCTCGAAGCGTCATCTGCAGCGCCTCTGCCACGAGCAGCTGGGCGAAAGCCCGAGCGAGTTCTACCGGACCCTCAGGCTCAAACATGCCCGCAGCCTGCTGCTGCACGGTTGCGAGTCGATCCTCGAGATCGCCACCGCCTGCGGCTTCGTTTCCGCCTCGCATTTCAGCCGCCGCTATCGCCAGCTCTTCGGCGCCACCCCGAGCGCCGACCGCCGCCGCGAGCGCACCGGCGCCTTCGAACGAGCGACGAGAGGATAGTCATGAACATCGACCATCTTGTCTGGTTCACACCCGATCTCACCGCCGGCGAACGCTACTTCGCCGAGCGCCTGGACGCGCCGCCGGTCTTTGGCGGCGTCCATACCGGCGATGGCACCCGCAACAGCCTGCTGTCGCTCGGCGACACCAGCTATCTCGAGATCCTCGCCCGCGATCCCGGCCAACCTGCCTCCAATCGCAGCGGCGAGCTTCGCCACCTGACCAGCCAGGGCCTCTATCACTGGGCAGTCGCCGGCGTCGATCTCGACGATATCGTCGCGCGCAGCCGGCATGTCGGAACGACACCCGGCGCGATCGGCGAGGGCGGCCGCCGGCTTCCCAACGGCAGCTGGCTCGGCTGGCGCGTGCTCGGCCTCTCTGGCCATCCCTATGGCGGGCTCGTCCCTTTCTTCATCGATTGGGGCGAGAGCCGCCATCCCGCGCGCACGGCGCCGCGCGGCGGGACGCTGACCGCTGTCGAGCTTGTCCATCCGCAAGCTGAGCGACTTCACAGCTTTCTCGATGGTCTCGGCCTGGCAATTCCGGTGTCCCGCGGCGATCGACCGGCATTGCGTGCCAGCATCGATGCCGCTGGCGGCAACGTCGTTCTTTCCTCGATCGACCCCATGCCGGCCGGTTTCGCGATCTGAGACGGAGCGAGAACATGGGCAAGCTTCAGGGCAAACGCATCATCGTCACCGGCGGATCGACCGGGATCGGTGCCGCCATCGTTACCCGCTTTCTCGATGAGGGAGCCTCGGTCGTCGCCTGGTGCCGCGACCGCGGCCGCGGCGAGGCGATCAAGGTGGCCCTGCCGAAGCTTGCCGATGTGGTGCTCGCCGACGTCGCCGACAGCGATGCGGTTGCCGCAGCCTTCACCCGGTCGTTGTCGGCGCTCGGCGGCATCGACGTCATGGTGTGCAATGCCGGCATCTCGATCCGCCACGACTTCATCGCGATCGAGCCGGCAGAGTTCGACCGTGTCATGAAGGTCAATCTCTATGGCTCCTTCCATGCCAGCCAGCATGCTGGCAGGGCGATGCTGAATGACAGCGGCGGCACCATCCTGTTCACCGCCTCGACCAGCGGCGTCGCCGGCTATCGCTTCTATGCCGACTACAATGCCAGCAAAGGCGCGATCATCGCGATGATGCGCACCATGGCGCTCGAGCTCGCCCCCAAGGTTCGGGTCAATGCCGTCAATCCCGGCTACACCCTCACCCCGATGCAGGAGGCGGAGTACAGCCC
>JBKOZY010000360.1:0-8752 GCA_046726135.1 Pseudomonadota bacterium
CTTGGCTCATGCCATCAATCATGTAATGCGGCCGACGGATTTTCCATTGTACCATCGTCCGCGATTCGAATCGGGCGGCCCGAAAAGGGGCGCAATCAACCGCTAACCCCTGTCCGGCTCTTCCCGGGACCAAGACGCTGATATCCCATGATGAACGACGACAACCCGTTCTACCGCAGTTTCATGGCGCTCGATTCCTGGCTGTCCACCGCCGGTTTCGAGACCGTCGACTTCATCCAGCGCTCCTGGTCGGCCTATTCCTCCTGGCTCGAGCGGTTCCGCATCAGCGGTCTGACCCGCATCGCCGTCGATATGGTGGATGACGCCCTGACCCTCGGCATGGGGGTGGCGGCCGTCATCTGTGTCGTCGCCATCCCGCCATTCAACAACACCGGCGACATCTGGAACCAGGGCCGGCAATATGCCGTGACCTTCACCGACCAGAATGGCGAAATCATCGGCCGGCGCGGCATCCGCCAGGATGATGCAGTGCCGATCCAGGAGATCCCGAAGCATGTCATCAACGCGGTGCTCGCCACCGAGGATGCGCGGTTCTACCAGCATTTCGGTATCGATCTCCAGGGCCTCGCCCGCGCCATGCTGGTCAACGCCCAGGCGAATGAGGTTGTGCAGGGCGGCTCGACACTGACCCAGCAGCTTGCCAAGAATCTGTTCCTATCTCCGGAGCGCTCGGTCAAGCGCAAGCTGCATGAAGCCTTCCTGGCGCTGTGGATCGAGTCGCGGCTGACCAAAGACCAGATCCTGAAGATGTATCTCGACCGCTCCTATCTCGGCGGCGGTGCCTATGGCGTCGAGGCGGCGGCGCAATATTATTTCGGCAAATCGATCCGCGACGTGAACCTGTCGGAGGCGGCGATCCTGGGCGGCCTGTTCAAGGCGCCCTCGAACTATGCGCCACATGTCAATGCCGAGGCGGCGAAAGCGCGCGCCAATGTGGTGCTCTACCGGATGCTCGATGTCGGCTTCATCAGCCAGGGCGAGCTGTTCGAGGCGAAGCAGCATCCGGCGGAAGTGGTCAACCAGGCGGCCTTTTACAGCCCCGACTGGTTCCTCGACTGGGCCTATAAGGAGACGCTCGACGTCATCAACGAGCAGAATCTGACCAGTGAGTATGTGATCGAGGTCAAAAGCACGATCGACCTCGCCATGCAGAAGGCCGCCCAGAAGATCGTCAACGACAAGCTCGAGAATGAGGCGCCGGCCTATCGAGCGACACAGGCGGCGCTCGTCGCGATGACGCCGGACGGAGCGGTCAGGGCGATCGTCGGCGGCAAGGACTACGAGGCGAGTCAGTTCAACCGCGCCACCGATGCGCTGCGCCAGCCGGGCTCATCGTTCAAGCCCTTCGTCTATCTCGCGGCGCTGAAGGCCGGCTTCAAGCCGACCTCGGTCGTCTATGATTCGCCGGTGTCGGTCGGCAGCTGGACGCCGAAGAACTACACGCTGAAATATGCCGGGCGCACCACGCTCACCAATGCGCTGGCACATTCCTACAATTCGGTGCCCGTGCATCTGATGCTGCAGATCGGGCGCAAGGCGATCATCGACACCGCCCATGAATGCGGCCTCAAATCCAACCTGCTGTCGATCGCCTCGCTGCCGCTCGGCACCAATGAGGTGACGCTGCTCGACCTCACCACCGGCTATGCCACCTTCGCCAATGGCGGCAAGCTGGCGGTGCCGCACACGGTGCTCGAGATCCGCCGTCCGACCGGTGAGCTGCTGTACAGCCGCGAGGCCAATGCGCCGCCGCCGAAGCAGGTGGAGCCCGAGGACAAGATCTCCGACCTGAACGTCATGCTGAACCAGGTGGTGCTGGCCGGCACCGGCCAGCGGGCTTTTCTCGGCTTCACGCCGCAGGCCGGCAAGACCGGGACCAACCAGAGCTACCGCGATGCCTGGTTCATCGGCTTCACCGGCCAGCTCGTCACCGGCGTGTGGTACGGCAATGATGACTTCAAGGAGATGAAAAAGGCGACCGGCGGCACCATCCCGGCAATCACCTGGCACGACTTCATGGTCGAGGCGCTGGCCGGCAAGCCGCCCGTCGCGCTGGCCGGGCTGCCGGTGCTCGAAGCGCATATCAAGCTGGCGGCGGCCAACAAGGCGACAGTCGAGACCGCCATGGCCGAGCAACCCAAGAGCGATGCGACGGCGTCGGCCGATGAGGGTGCAGCGGCGGCCGCGCCAAGCGGTCCGGCAGATGCACTCGCGGCGGCCGATGCGGCGCTCGCCGAGGGCCTGGGCGAGGACAATGACGAGCCGCAGAAGAGCGATGCGGGCGGCATATTGCAGGACATGTTCACCCTGTTCCGCCAGCAGCCGGTACAGAAGACCCGCCAGCAGGTCGAGCGCCGCCGGGTGCGGCAAGCATCGCCCCAGGTGGTGCAGCGGCAGCCGCAGCGTGCTCGCGACTCCTTCTTCTTCTTCAACGGATTCGGCCGATCCAACAATTTCTCGTCGCGGTTCAAGCGGGACTGGACTCGCGAACGCTGATCGGCTAGCTCAGCCGCTGAGGCACAAGGTTGCGTGGTTCGTTGAAATTCGCTCTCTCGGCGCTCGCCGCAGGCACGGTCGGGCTGGCCAGCGTCACGGCCGCGATCGACGGCTCGATCGGCGGCATCTCCGAGAGCCTCGGCCAATGGAAGATCTGGCCATTGGCCGGCGCCGCCGCGGCCGATCCCTATACCAGAGCGCATTTCATTGCCGGGGACCGGCTGCCGCCCAATTCCTTCGAGGTCCAGGAATATGAGACGTCGGTCGACAGCGAGGGCCGCTCGCTCGACGCCTCCTGCACCTACCGACTCAGCGGGCGCATGCCGCCGACCCGTTGGTGGAGCGTATGGGCGATGGTGCCGGGCGCGAGCGCCGATCAGCAGCCGGGCGGCGTCACCTCCAACGATGTGGTCTATGATGCCAATAGCGAGGTGATGATCGCCCTGTCGGCCAGCCCGCAGACAGGACAGTGGGTCCACCTGACCGATTCCGGCAGCTTCACCGTGATCATGCGGCTGTACAATCCGGCGGTGAATTTCCGCCGCAATGTCAAGCAGGAGCCGCTGCCGGTGCTGGCGCGGGCGAACTGCTGATGAGGCCCGAGCGATGAGCGGACGCGTGTTCTGGGTGGCCGCCACCATCCTCCTGGCGATCGTGGTCCATCTCACCTATGTGCTGTTTGCGCCCGGCGACACGGTGGAGCGCAAGCTTCAGGCGATGCGGACGCTCGCCGGCGTCAACAGCCTGAAGGTACTGAACGCTGCTGATTCGAAGACCTTCCTGGTCGGCGAAGGCCCGGGGCTCGTTCATGCGATCTGCGTCTATGATCTCGGCCAGGGCGAGGTCAGGGCCGAGTCGCCGATCCCGCCGGGCTATTGGTCGCTCAGCATCTACACGGCGCATGGCACCAACGTCTATACGCTGAACGACCGCCAGGCCAAGGTCTCATCGCTGTCGCTGGTGCTGCGCAAGGCCAACCCGCTGCGCGAGACCGAGACACCGGTCGGCGCCGATTCGACATTGGAGAAGATCTTCATCGATCTGACCGAGCCGACCGGGCTCATCGTCATGCGGGCCAGCCTGCCCGATGAACCGGCGCGCGCGCGAGTCGAGGAGGAGCTCGCACGGGCTCGATGCGAGCCGGTGTGAGGGAAGTGAAGGCAATAGTCATTAGGCAATAGGCCGTGAACGGCGCTCTCCCCTGCCGACTGCCGATTGCCTACTGCCTACTCACTTTTCACTCTCTTCACCTCCGGCTCAATTCCCCCCGGCAACCGGTCCGCCAGGCTGAAGTCGCCCCGTTCTATTCTGACCCCGGTAAACAGCAAGATCTGCGCCGGTCCCTCGCCTGAAGCCGCGCGTCGCCGACGCTCGCGCTGTGTCAGGTGACAAAGCTCGCCCATGGTCCCCAATGCTCCCCGCCCAATCGACATGCCCCGCGATTGGCCACCTACGATTGATGCACCTTATGGTTAACAAAATCTAACCAACAATCCAGTTATCAATGGGAGAAATCGGCGTCCAGAAGCCCCAAACCCTCCGGATCGTCGATATCGAGGACCCAGAGATCCGGGTCGAACCGCACTTCCCGGGCAATCATGGCGTCCACAACCTGGGCTTCGTCGAGGGCAGCGGTCAATCTCAGACGGAACCGTCGGCGACCCGATTCGTCGAAGGCGGGGCCGGGTGCCGGGGCAAACAGCCGGACGGTCCCGTCGCGCAGAATCACCCGGACGAACACGCTCCCCGCCTCATCGGCACCGCGCCGGGCGACCACCCCGGTCAGCCCTTGCCCGAAGCACCGCCGAAGATGCGCCGCCACCCAGATCGCTGTTTTGACCGCCATGGAAGGCATTAGGCAATAGGCAGTAGGCCGTGATCAATGCCCTTCGCTACTGCCTACGGCTTGAGAAAACTCGTCTGCCCCGAAGTCTTGGCGAGCTCGCTCAGGAGATCGGGCGTGATCTCGCCGCTTACCGGCAGGCGCCGGTCGCCCTCGAACTCCCGGATCGCCTGGCGCGTCGTCTCGCCGAGCGTGCCGTCGATCGGCCCGGGCAAGTAGCCAAGCTCGGACAGGCCCGTCTGCACATGCTTGATCGTCGCCTCGTCTGGCCCGATCGAGCCGGTGGTCTCGGTGCGTGCCACCTGCTTCAGCGTCTTGGTGTAGCGCAGATGGTCGAGCAGGTCCTGGAGGGTGGCACGCTGCGGCAGTCCATTGGTCCGGCGGTAGGCGTCGAGCGCAGCGCGCGTCTCAGTCGACAGCCGCCCGTCGATCGGGCCGCCATAGCGCTTGAGCGCCGCCAGTTCGCGCTGCACATCGACAAGCGCCGCCTTTGGCGCCGGCCGCTCCGTCTTCACCGCCACTGACAGGCGCGGCCCCGCCCGACCCTTGGGCAGCGCCAGCTCGATCGTGTCGGAATTCGCCGTTCGCCGCCCCATGGGTTGCGCGAACATGGCGTTCCACACGATTGCCACCGTGAGACCAAGCGAAAGGATCAGGCCTGTTGCTGGCAGAATGCGCAGCGACGGCCGACCCCGATCATCGTCATCGTCAAAAGCGCTCATACGCCCCAAACGCCCACCGACTTTTGCCCGTATTGACCCTAGCCCCGGTGCGGTTAAGAAGCGGTTGAAGAAGGCAATAGGCAGTAGGCAATAGGCCGTGGGCAGCGCTCGTCGCTACTGCCGATTGCCTAATGCCTACTGCCTGCCAGTCATCCATCCGTCATCTCCCGGCGCTTTTCTCGGCGCCCTTCCGAACCCAAGGACCAGCACGATGCCCAACAGGATTGAACAGGACCGACCAAGCTTCCGCGAAATCATTGCCGAGCGCTATTCGCGCCGGGCGTTCCTCGCGAGCGCTGCGGCAGGACTGGGCGCCGCCGGCGTGCCGGGCTTCGTGGGCTCGCTGTTCTCCGGCGAGGCGCTGGCCCAGGCGGCGGCCTCGAGCCTCAGCTTCAGCGAGCTTAAGCGCGTCTATGACGATCGCGCCCATGTGGCGCCGGGATACCGCGCCGATGTGGTGGTCGCCTGGGGCGATGCGCTCAGCTCCGGCGCTCCTGCCTTCGAGCCCGCCAAGCTCGACGCCGCCGGCCAGCAACAGCGCTTCGGCTATAATTGCGACTACATCGCCTTCATGCCGCTGCCGCGCGGCTCGATGACGAGCGATCACGGTCTGCTCTGCGTCAACAATGAATATGTCTCGCCGCACGTCATGTTCGAGGGCGTGAAGGAGAAGGACTCGGGCAAGGCCATGAGCAGCGAGCAGGTGGCGCTGTGCAACGCAGCGATCGGCCATTCGATCGTCGAGGTGCGCAAGGTCGACGGCAAATGGACGATCGTGCCCGACAGCCCCTATAACCGGCAAATCACCCTCGACAGCGAATTCACGATCGGCGGGCCCTGCGCCGGGCACGAGGCGATGAAGACGTCGGCCGATCCGACCGGCACCAAGGTCCTCGGCACGAGCTACAATTGCGGCGGCGGGGTCACCCCCTGGGGCACCGTGCTGACCTGCGAGGAAGGCGTTTCCGACATTTTCGGCGGCGATCCGAGCAAGGCACCGAGCGCCAAGACGCTCGAGCGCTATGGTTTCGACGGCTCCGACACCTATGGCCGCGCCCGCTTCGCCGACCGCTTCGACATCGACAAGGAGCCCAACGAGCCGAACCGGTTCGACTGGGTGGTGGAGATCGACCCCTATGACCCGAAGTCGGTGCCGGTGAAACGCACCGCACTCGGGCGCATGGCGCATGAGGCTTCGACGGTCGTGATCAATGGCGATGGGCGGGTCGTCGTCTATCTCGGGGACGACGACTATTTCGAATATGTCTACCGCTTCGTCTCAACCGATCCCTATGATCCGGCGAACCCGCAATCGACGCGCGACATTCTCGATCGTGGCGTGCTGTCGGTGCTCAAGGCCAACCCCGACGGCACCCTGAATTGGCTGCCGCTCACCCATGGCAGCGGGCCGCTCACCGAGGTCAATGGTTTTGCCTCGCAAGCCGATGTGCTGCTGAGGACGCGCGAGGCCGCCGACCTGCTCAAGGCCACGCCGATGGACCGGCCCGAGGACATCGAGACCAACCCGGTCACCGGCCGCGTCTATGCAGTCATGACCAAGAACAAGAAGATCACCGGCGACAAGCTCAACCCGCTCAACACGCGCCCCGAAAATCTCTATGGCCATATTATCGAGCTGATCCCGCCGGGCGGCGAGGGCGCGAAGGCCGATCACACCGCCGATGTCTATCGCTGGGACCTGTTCGTGCTGGCGGGCAATCCCAAGGATCCCAAACAGGGCGCGAAATTCCATCCGCAGACCAGCGAGGATGGCTGGTTCGTCAATCCCGACAACCTCACCTTCGATCCCAAGGGACGGATGTTCGTCGCCACCGACGGCGCCAATGATTTCGGCCTGCCCGACGGCATCTATGGCGTCGATACCGACGGTCCGGCCCGCGGACTGCCGAAGCTCCTGTTCTCCTGCCCACATGGTGCGGAGGCCACCGGACCGTGCTTCACGCCCGACGGCAAGACGCTGTTCGTCTCCGTCCAGCACCCGGCCGAGGATGCCGATAGCCTCGACAAGGTGGAGACCCGCTGGCCCGACTTCGCCACGGCCATGCCGCCACGTCCGGCAGTGGTGGCCATCCAGCGCGAGGATGGCGGCGATATCGGCGAGTAGATAGGCAGTCGGAATTAGGCAATAGGACGTGAGCGGTAATCTTCCCTACTGCCTACTGCCTACTGCCTATTGCCTATTCACTAACATTAACCAACCCTTTCCCCGCTCCGACAAATCGCTGGCCGGCCATTGAGGCGGCATCAAGCTTTCTGTCGTAGGCTCGATGCTGGATGGAAGGGCAGCCATATGAAGATCATCAGAGCCGCGATCTATCTTGGGGTAATTGCATTCCTGCTGCCGTCGCCGCCCGAGCAGCCGGCGGCACAGCACGCCGCGCTCGGCATGGCGGGCGCGGCACCTGCCCCTGTGGCCTCCAACGGTGAGCTGCTGGCCGCGGCCCTCGGGGCGGTCGACGACGTGTCCGGCTTCTGCACCCGCCAGCCGGCCGTGTGCGACACTGCCCGGATCCTGCTCGTCAAGCTGGAGGCCAAGGCCAAATACAGCATGCGGCTCCTCTATCAGTGGGCCGAGACCCCGGAGACGCCGGCGGTGCCCGGCACCGAGGCGAAGCTCGGCGATCCCATCACCACCAGCACCGTCGCCGGCAACCAGCGTCCGGCGGGCGATGCGCTGCAGCCGGCCGATCTCAGGCCGAAATGGCGGGCCCCGAAGCGGTCGGGAGCCGGCTGACCGGTGCTTGCCTGAGGTGGCTCAGGCCTCTATCTGATACTCCATGGACGCCACCATTGCCGCCCGTCCGGCCGGTCTGCCGGCCTTTGACACGATCGTCGAGGATTTTGCCTATCTCGACGACTGGGAGGAGCGATACCGCTTCCTGATCGAGCTCGGGCGCGCCCTCGGGGAGTTCCCCGAGGCCGAGCGCACGGCCGAGAACAAGGTCCAGGGTTGCGCAAGCCAGGTGTGGTTCGCGTTCCGCCGGAGCCGCGACAGCCAGGGTGTTCCCCATATGAGCTTCCGCGGCGACAGCGACGCGCTGATCGTGCGCGGCCTGATCGCGCTCCTGGTGTCGCTGCTGTCGGGCCGCCCGGCGCGCGAGGTCGCCGAATTCGACACGCTTAGCGTGCTGCGCCCGCTCGGGCTCGATGAGCATCTAACCCCGCAGCGCTCCAATGGCCTAGCCTCCATGGTGAAGCGGCTGAAGGCCGAAGCGGTCAAAGCCGCCATCGCGTGACGGCTCGACGGGATGCCTCAGCCCGTAATGCAGGGCGAGGCGGGCCAGCGCCAGCCGCAGCACCACCTTTCCCGACCGTGACGGCCAGCCGAGCCGGCGCTCGGCCGCTTCGAGACCGCGCTCGAGGCAGCACACTTCGAGCAGGATGGTGGCAAGCCCCTCGCCTGCCGCCTTGAGCGCCCGGTCAAGGCGAGTCCGCGCCTGGAGCACGCGCTCGGTGGTCGGCAGGCCATCAAGTGGCAGGCCCGAGCGGCGGCCGCCGGTCGTCGACACCGCGCCCTCGACGCCCCACAGGGCCGTCACCCGCGGCACCATCTGGGCCAGCTCGAAATCCCGCCGCAGCCTTTCGCCGGCGGCGAATTCTTCCTGCGAGATCAGCGGCTGGCCGTCGCCGTCGCGGCGCTGCGCCAGCC
>JBKOZY010000361.1:0-3365 GCA_046726135.1 Pseudomonadota bacterium
CATCATATCCGCGACCCGCGGCTTGCCCGCGCCATCCGCGACTATCTGGCGGCCGAGCGCATGGAGGTCGCGGAGAACGAAGCGCTCCTGTCGGCCCACTCGCCCTTCCGGCAACAGGCGATGGAAGAGCAGGATTTCTGACGAAACGAGGGAGAAAACCGATGGCCGCCTATGACCCCGACAACGTCTTCGCCAAGATCCTCCGCGGCGAGATCCCGAGCGAGCGGGTCTATGAGGACGCGAACACCATCGCCATCATGGACATCATGCCCCGCACCGACGGCCATGTGCTGGTTCTGCCCAAGAACCGCTCGCGCAACATCCTCGACATTCCCGACGACGACCTCATCGCCACCATCCTCGCCGTCCGCAAGCTGAGCCAGGTGGTCAAGGCGGCCTTCGCCGCCGACGGCGTCACGGTCCAGCAATTCAGCGAGCAGGCCGGCGGCCAGATGGTGTTCCACACCCATTTCCACGTGATGCCGCGCCACCGCGGCGTCGATCTCAAGCCGCACACCGGCAAGATGGCTGACCCCAAGGTCCTCGCCGCCAATGCCGAGAAGATCCGCAGCGTCCTGGCCAAGGAGCGCTGAGGGAAGCGCCGCTCAGGCCAGATTGTCGAGGGCGAAAAAGGCGAGGATGGCGGCGCCGGTGGCGGGCTCGACCCGGCGGACGATAGCGAAGGTCAGAAGTCCGACGACGATCCCGCCATAGCGCGCCACCGCCGGCGCCTCCGCCAGCAGCCCGCTCGGCGCGGTGACCAGCCTTGCCACCAGCGCCGCCACCAGCGCCGTCGCAACCGCCCTCACCCACAGCAGCATCTCGCTTTCCGGGTGCAAGGTCGTGACCGCGAGCGCGCCGAGGAAGCGCCATACATAGGTGACGGCGAACCCGGCGATGAGGATCGCCAGATAGATCGAGATCCCGCCGCCTCCTGCCTCCTCGATCACCGCGCCCCCGAACGCCGCGGCCGCGCCACGAGATAGGCGACCGTCCCGCCGACCAGACCGGCGATCAGGAGGTCGAAACGCGGCGCAATTGCTGCGGCAACCGGCGCCAGCAGCGCCCCGAGCACGATCGCCCAGTAATCGAACCGCCAATGGGCGGTGCCGAACAATGAGATCAGGAAGAAGGCCGGCGTGAAATAGACGAGCGTCGCGGCGAGCGTCTCCGGCAGCAGCTCGGCGAGGAAATAACCGACCGTGGTGAACACCATCATGCCCGAGACCAGCGCGATGGCGAGGCCGAGGAGCCATGGGATGCGCCGCTCGGCCTTGAGACCGCCCATGCCGGCCGTGGCGATCACCCACATGGTGATGGCGGTGAAATGCGCCACCAGGAACTCCGGCCAGCGCCGCACGCCCTGAAGCCTGGCGCGCGACAGCACCAGCATGGTCATCGGCAACAGCCGGACAGCCGTCAGGGTGACCGCCAGGGCGGTCGCCAGCAGGCCGGCCTGCTTCATCCACAGATCGGCGAACACCACCTGGCCAGGCAGCGCCCAGATCACGAGCGTCGCGAACAGCCCCGGCAGCAATCCGAAGTCGATGGAGTGGAGGAACGCGCCGTAGCCGACGAAGGAGCACGCCATGACAAGACCCGCCAGCGAGAGTGCCGCCCGCATTCCGTCCCGCATCCCCCGCCATTCATAGGCTGCTGCCTTTTGCAGCTCTCCGCTCTCTAAGTCCATGACGAGTCATGCTTCCTGATCTTTGCTGCAGCGCAACAGCAGCACTGGTATACCACACACCAATCACCTAGATTAGGTCAACTCTGCTGACCAATAACCAATGAAGACATACCATGACATACAGCCTGGGCTTCAGCCATGCAGACCTTTGGCATGCCATCGGCCGGGCCATTCATCGCTCGGATGCCGGAGAGGTTTTCCCAAGGACCTATCGCCGCCGCGAGCACGATGTGATCGCTCGGGCGCTCCGCGACTACGGCCATTTGCTCGACCCCGAGACCCGCGCCCGGGTCGAGGCGGACCTCATCCGGAAGGCGCCCCGCTGACGGGCAGCAGCGCGTAGAGCAGGAGGGCCGCCGCCACCGCCAGGTTGAGGCTTTCCGTTCCGCCCGGCATCGGAATCGCGACCCGCCTGGTCGCCAGCGCGCTGACCGAGAACGACAGCCCCTGCCCTTCCGAGCCGAGCAGGATCAACGCGGGACCGCGGTAGGAGCCACGGAAATCCTCGGTCGCGCGCGGGTCGGCGGCGATGATGTCGCCCGGCCAGCTGCCGGCGAGACGCTTGAGCCGCTCCTCGGTGATCGCGGCGATGGGAAGATGGAAGATCGAGCCCATCGCCGCCCGCACCGCCTCCCGGCCATAGGGATCGCAGGCATTGCCGAGCAGCATGAGCCCTTCGGCATCCGCCGCATGGGCAGTCCGGATGATGGTCCCGAGATTGCCCGGATCGCGCGGCGACTCGAGGCAGATCCAGACGCCCGAGACCTCGCCCGGATTTGGGAGCGGCGCCTGCCGATGGCGAAACACGGCGATCACCGGCGAGACATTGTCCTGGCTGCTCAGCACCGCCATCACCCGCCGACTGGCTGCGACCAGCCGTGTTCCTGAAGCCCGGTGGGGCGCGATGGCGATCTGGACCGCCTCATCGCCGAGTCGCTCGGCGTCGACCAACAAGGATTCCGGAGTCCACCCCGCCAGCTGCGCCTCGCCGAGCACGACCAGCCCCTCCGCGACAAAAAGACCGCTCTCGCGCCGCTCCTTGCGACGCTCGAGGCTGCGCAGGAGCTTGACCAGGGGATTCTGGGTCGAATCGATCACATCCATGGGGAAGGCGGGCTCTCCTCGCCCCGGTGACGGCCACCGTCCGACCGTTTATGATTCACCGCATGAACGTTACTCCCAAAATCGCCAATCGGATATCGGTGTGCCCCCATGACTGCCCGAGCCAATGCGCGCTCGAGGTCGAGCTGCTCGACGAGCATTCGATCGGTCGGATCCGCGGCGCCCGCGCCAACAGCTACACCGCCGGCGTCATCTGCGAGAAGGTCGCCCGCTATGCCGAGCGCATCCATCATCCCGACCGCCTGACCCGGCCGCTCAAGCGGCGCGGCCCCAAGGGCGGCGGCGACTTCGTGCCGATCTCATGGGACGATGCCTTGGACGAGACCGCCGAGGCGATTCTGACGGCCGAGCGGCGCTTCGGAGCGCAAGCCGTCTGGCCCTACTACTATGCCGGGACGATGGGTCTCGTCATGCGCGACGGCATCAACCGCCTGCGCCACGTCAAGAAGTACTCCGGCTTCCACTCCACCATCTGCGTGACCACCGCCTATACCGGCTTTGCCGCCGGCACCGGGCGCGTCGCTGGCGTCGACCCGCGCGAGATGGCGAAGTC
>JBKOZY010000362.1:0-11046 GCA_046726135.1 Pseudomonadota bacterium
CTGCCTACTGCCTACTGCCTACTGCCTACTGCCTACTGCCTACTGCCTACTGCCTACTGCCTACTGCCTACTGCCTCTCACGCCATATACTGCCCGCCATTCACCGTCAGCGTCGAGCCGGTGATGAACGAGGCCGCGTCCGATGCCAGGAACACCACGCAGCGCGCCACCTCCTCGGGCTCGCCCAGCCGTCCGGTCGGGATCAGCGGCAGGATCCGCTTCTCCAGCACATCGGCGGCGATCGCCCGCACCATCTCGGTGCCGATATAGCCCGGCGCGATGGCGTTGACGGTGATGCCCTTGGCGGCGCCCTCCTGCGCCAGCGCCTTGACGAAGCCCATGTCGCCGGCCTTGGCGGCCGAGTAGTTGACCTGGCCCATCTGGCCCTTCTGGCCGTTGACCGAGGAGATGCAGATCACCCGGCCGAAGCCTTGCGCCCGCATGCCGTCCCACACCGGCCGGGTCATGTTGAACAGCGAGTTGAGGTTGGTGTTGACCACCTCGTTCCATTGCTGCGGCGTCATCTTGTGGAACATCGCATCGCGGGTGATGCCGGCATTGTTGACCAAAATTTCGACCGGACCATGCTCCTTGGCGATCGCCTCGAGATGGCTGGCGCAGGCATCGTAGTTCGACACGTCCCATTTCCTGGTGGCGATGCCGGTCTCCTTGCCGAAGCGCTGCGCCGCCTCGTCATTGCCGGCATAATTGGCGATGACCTTGTGGCCCTCGGCCTTGAGCGCCTTGGAAATCGCCGCACCGATGCCGCGGGTCCCACCCGTCACGATCGCTAGCCGCGCCATTCGACCCTCCTCCCTTTTGGTGTCAGTCGCGCCTTTTTGGTTGTCAGTCGCGCTCGACGCACATGGCGATGCCCATGCCCCCGCCGATGCACAGCGTCGCCAGGCCCTTATGCGCCTTGCGCTTCTGCATCTCGTGCAGCAGCGTCACCAGCACCCGCCCGCCCGAGGCGCCGATCGGATGACCGAGGGCGATCGCCCCGCCATTGACATTGACGATGTCGGTGTCCCAGCCGAGCTCGCGATTGACCGCGCAGGCCTGTGCCGCGAAGGCCTCGTTGGCCTCGATCAGATCGAGGTCCTCCGCCTTCCAGCCGGCCCGCTTCAGCGCCAGCCGCGACGCCGGGATCGGACCCGTTCCCATGATCGCCGGGTCGACGCCGGCATGCGCCCAGGAGACGATCCGGGCGAGCGGCTTGAGCCCGCGCCGCGCTGCCTCCTTCTCCGGCATCAGCATCACCACCGCAGCGCCGTCATTGATCCCCGACGCATTGGCCGCCGTGACCGAGCCGTCCTTGTCGAAGGCCGGCCTGAGCTTCGCCACCGACTCGAGCGTCACGCCCTGTTTGATATATTCGTCCTCGCTTACCACCACATCGCCCTTGCGCGTCTGGATGGTGACCGGGACGATCTCGTCCTTGAACTTGCCGCCCTTCTGCGCCGCCTCGGCTTTGTTCTGCGACTTGACGGCGAAGCTGTCCTGCTCCTCCCGCGTGATCTGCCATTGCTTGGCGATGTTCTCGGCGGTGTTGCCCATGTGATAGCCGTTGAAGGCGTCCCACAGCCCGTCCTTGATCATCGTGTCGATGAGCTTGTAGTCGCCCATCTTCACCCCGTCGCGCAGATGGGCGCAGTGCGGCGCCTGGCTCATCGATTCCTGGCCGCCCGCCGCCACGATCCTGGCATCGCCGCTGGTGATCTGCTGCAAGCCCAGCGCCACCGCACGCAGCCCCGATCCGCACAGCTGGTTGACGCCCCAGGCCGGGCTCTCGACCGGAATGCCGGCCCCGATCGACGCCTGCCGCGCCGGGTTCTGGCCGGTGCCGGCGGTCAGGATCTGGCCCAAGATGACTTCCTCGACCTCGGCCGGATCGAGCTTCGCCCGTTCGATCGCCGCCTTCAGTGCCACCGTGCCGAGCACCGAGGCCGGCAATGACGAAAGCGCGCCGTTGAATGAGCCAACCGGCGTGCGCACCGCCGCAACGATAGCGACCGATTTGTCAGCAACCGACATCTTCGTAGGTCCTCCTTGCATGATGCCGCCAATATCGGCCGGGGTGCTGAGGAGTTCAATGGCCTGCCCTTTTGGTCTGGTTTGCCTCGCCGCAAGGCCGGCCTTTTGCACTTGCAATTGTCTGCCCCGCGGCGCAACAATTTCGCGGAAAAGTTGGGATCTTGAAGGGATTTCCGCCTTGGGCACCCCCGAAGCAGCCAGCGACAATTCGACGAGCGATGCCCCGGTGGTCATCAAGAAATACGCCAACCGCCGCCTCTACAACACCTCGACCAGCAGCTACGTCACCCTCGACGATCTCGCCGAGATGGTCAAAAAGGGCAACGATTTCTCGGTCTATGACGCCAAGACCGGCGAGGACATCACCCGCTCCGTGCTGACCCAGATCATCTTTGACGAGGAGAACAAGGGTCAGAACCTGCTCCCCATCCGTTTTCTGCGCCAGCTGATCCGCTTCTACGGCGACAGCATGCAGGTCTTCATCCCGAGCTATCTCGAATTCTCGCTTGAATCGCTGACCCGCGAGCAGGAGCGGTTTCGCCAGCAGATGATGGAGTCCTTCGGCGGCGAGCCGTTCCGCGCCATGGAGGAGCAGGCACGGCGCAATGTCGCGATGTTTCAGCAGGCCGTGCAGATGTTCAATCCCTTTGCCGTGCCGCAAGCGACCAACCCGGCCGATGCCGGAACCCCGGTCCCGGCTGCAAGCACCGGGCAGAGCGTGCCCGCCGCCTCGGCCCACGACGACATCCGGGCGCTCAAGGAGGAGCTGAAGGCGGTGCAGCGCCAGCTTGAGCAGCTCGCGGCCACCCGCAAGACCTGACCCGCCATTCGCCTGACTCCCCTTGCGCATGACAAATAATCATGCCCGTGACCATTTTGTCATTCGCGGCAACGGCCGCCGGCAATGTACAGATGGCGCAAACCTATCAGGAGGAATTCAGCCATGGCGGCTCCCAAAAGCGATATTGAAATTGCCAGGGCCGCCAAGATGCGGCCGATCCAGGACATCGGCGAGCGTCTCGGGATCCGCGCCGAGCACCTCATTCCCTATGGTCATACCAAAGCCAAGGTCAGCCTCGACTACATCGGGTCCTTGAGCGACCGCCCCGATGGCAAGCTGATCCTCGTCACGGCCATCACCCCGACGCCCGCCGGCGAGGGCAAGACCACCACGACGGTCGGCCTGGGCGACGGTCTCAACCGCATCGGCAAGCGCGCCGTTGTCTGCCTGCGCGAGCCCTCGCTTGGTCCTTGCTTCGGCATGAAGGGGGGCGCGGCCGGCGGCGGCTACGCTCAGATCGTGCCGATGGATGACATCAATCTGCACTTCACCGGTGATTTCCACGCCATCACCACCGCCCACAATCTCCTCTCGGCGATGATCGACAACCACATCTATTGGGGGAACGAGCTCGGCATCGACTCGCGCCGCGTCGCCTGGCGGCGGGTGCTCGACATGAACGATCGGGCGTTGCGCGAGATCGTCTGTTCACTTGGCGGCGTCGCCAACGGCTATCCCCGTGAAGCCGGGTTCGACATCACGGTCGCCTCCGAGATCATGGCCATCCTCTGCCTTGCGACCTCGCTCGAGGATCTCGAGCGGCGCCTGTCGCAGATCGTCGTGGCCGCCCGCCGCGATCGCAGTCCGCTCCTCGCCAGGGACCTGAAGGCGCCGGGCGCCATGACCGTGCTGCTCAAGGACGCGCTGATGCCGAACCTGGTGCAGACACTGGAGAACAACCCGGCCTTCGTCCATGGTGGTCCGTTCGCCAACATCGCCCATGGCTGCAATTCGGTGATGGCGACCAGGGCCGGCCTGAAGCTCGCCGACTATGTCGTGACCGAGGCCGGCTTCGGTGCCGATCTCGGTGCCGAGAAGTTCATCGACATCAAGTGCCGCAAGGCCGGTCTTGCCCCGTCTGCCGCCGTGGTGGTCACGACCATCCGTGCACTGAAGATGCATGGCGGACTCACCAAGGAGGAGCTCAAGACCGAGAACGTAGCGGCGCTGAAGAAGGGCTTGTCCAATCTCGGCCGCCATCTCGAGAACCTGAACAAATTCGGTCTGCCGGTCGCCGTCGCCATCAACAACTTCATCACCGACACCGAGGCCGAGACGGCGGCGATCAAGGTGTTCTGCGCCGAGAAGGGCGTCGAGGCGTTTCGCTGCACCCATTGGGCCGAGGGCTCGAAGGGCACCGAGGCGCTGGCCCGCCACGTCGTCACCCTGGCCGAGGGCTCGAAGCCCGTGCTCAAGCCCCTCTACGGCGACGACCTGCCGCTATGGGAGAAGATCAAGACCATCGCCAAGGAGATCTATCGCGCCGACGATGTCGTCGCCGACACCTCGGTCAGGAACCAGCTGCGCGAGTTCGAATCGCAGGGCTATGGCAAATTCCCCATCTGCATGGCCAAGACGCAATATTCCTTCTCGACCGACCCCAATCTCAAAGGCGCGCCGAGCCACCATGTGGTGCCGATCCGCGAGGTGCGGCTGTCCGCCGGCGCCGAGTTCGTCGTCGCGATTTGCGGCGACGTCATGACGATGCCGGGACTGCCCAAGGTGCCTTCGGCCGAGGTCATCGGCCTCGACGAGCAGGGGCATATTGTTGGGCTCTTCTAGTGAGTAGTGAATAGTGAATAGTGAGTAGTTGAGGCCGAGCGCTGCCCTTCCACTACTCACTATCTCACGACTCACTGTTCACGGCGAACGCCCTCGGATCCACATTCGCCCCGCAGATCACCACCCCGATCCGCTCTTGGGCGTGGGGCTGATAGCGGCCCGACAACAGCGGCGCCAGCGCCGTCGCCCCGCCGGGCTCGGTGATCAGCCGGAGATTGTCCCACAGCCAGGCCTGCGCCGCGATGATGTCGCGATCCTCGACCAGCACGGAGCGCGCGCTGGTCTGCGCCAGGATGCCATAGGAGAGATCGCCGAGGCGTGACGCGCCGAGCGAGTCGGCGGCAATCCCTTCGGTCTCGACCACCACCGGTCGGCCCGCCGACAAGGCCGCCGCCAGCGCATTGCAGCCTGAAGGCTCGATGCCGAGGATCTGATGTGCCCCGGAATACCAGGCGGCGATGCCGCCGATCAACCCGCCGCCGCCGACCGCCACCATGACCGTGTCGAGGTCGTTCGCCTGCGCCTCGAGCTCGGCCGCGATGGTTCCCTGACCGAGCAGCGTCGCCTCGGCATTATAGGCGTGGATCGGCAGCGCCCCGCTTTCTGCCGCATAGGCTTCGCAGGCGGCAAGCGCATCGGCATAGCGCGCTCCTCCCACTGTGACCTCGGCGCCCTCCTGCCGGATTCGCGCCACCTTGGCGGCCGAGGCGATCTCGGGAACGAAGATCCGCGCCTTCACCCCGAGCGTTGCTGCCGCCCGCGCCACCGCGATCCCATGATTGCCGCCGGATGCCGCCGTCACCCCGGCCGCCGGCGGCTCCAGCCCGACCATATTGGCGAAGGCGCCGCGCGCCTTGAACGAGCCGGTGATCTGCAGGCATTCGAGCTTGAGCGTGACCGGCCGGTCCATGCCGTCGAGCCGGATGTCGATCACCGGCGTGCGCCGGATATAGGGCGCGATCAGCCGGTGCATCGATGCGATCGCCTGGCGGTTCAGCATGCGGCCTCGAGGTCGAGAACCTCCCGGCCGACGCTGCGCGCGATCGCCCTCTGGAGCATGGTCGTGGCTTCGCTGAGGCTGGTGCCGGCATCGGCGCCCGACAACCGGCAGCCGAGATAGAGACCCGCCAGCAGGTCGCCCGTGCCACGCGGCACCTCCGCCCGACGCGGGCTCGCCGACCGGGCAACGCCGTCGCGCGTGATCGCCAGCGTCTGCAGTTGATTGCCTGCCGCCGCGACCGAGGTCGCGACCACCTCCGGCACCGATAAGGAGAGCGCCGCCGCCGCCACCTCGATCTCGCTGCCGACCGGACGGCGTGACAACCAGCCGAGTTCGAACCGATTCGGTGTCACGATGGAAGCGATCGGCACCAGCCGCTCGCGAATGGCGGCCGCTGTCCGCTCGTCGACATAAAGCCCGTCCTCGTCATCGCCGATCACCGGATCGACCAGCACCACCACATCCTCTCGCCGACCCTTCAGCCGCGCAACACGATCGGCCACCGCCTCGACCTGGTCGGCTGTCGCGAAATAGCCCGTCATCACCGCCCGGGCGCGATCGAGCTGGCCGAGCCGCTCCAGCGCATCGATCATTTGACCGAGCGCCTCGGCCTTGAGCCGGGTCCCGGCCGGCGGCCCCATTCCCGGATGGTTCGACAGCACGACGCTCGGCAGCTCGATCGCCCGATGACCGAGCGCCTGCAGCCCGGCCGCGGTCGCCCGGATCCCGACATTGCCGTAAGCCACGGCCGACGAGATCACGATGACCGTGCCATCGCCGAGGCTCCGGGCAGCGGCCGCGCGCCCGTCAGATGACATTGAGCTCGGCAAGCGGCGCCCCGGCGGCGATCCGCTGATAGCCGAAGCGCCTGACATCGACGGTCCGGTACTCGCCATGCATGATGTGCTCGGCGACCACCTGCCCGACCGCCGGCGCCTGCTGCAGCCCGTGCCCGGAGAAGCCGTTGGCGAAATAGAAATTGCTCAAGCGGGGATGCGGCCCGACGATCGCATTCTGGTCGAGGTCGTTATAGTCGTAATGGCCGACCCAGGCATTGGTCGCTCTGATCGCCTCGAAGGTCGGGACCCGGGCGGCAAGCCGCGGCCAGATCTCTTGAGTGAACCACTCATGATCGACTTCGAAATCGAGCTTCGCCGGCTCGTCCATTTCCTCCGGCGACAGGCCGGTGATGAACTGCCGACCCTCGGGCCGGAAATAGAGCCCGCTCGCATCGATGGTCAGCGGCGCCTGGTGCAGCGCCTCCGACGCTTCGCGGCAATCGAACACGAAGACATAGCGCTTGCGCGGGCCGACCGGCAGCGTGATGCCGGCCATGCCTGCGATCCTGCCGGCGGAGGGCCCGGCCGCATTCACCAGCACGCCGCATTCGATCGCGCGACCATCGCTGAGCTTGACGCCGCTGACCTGGCTGTCGTCATGCACCACCGCGGTGACCTCCCCGGTCAGCCACTCGGCACCGAGCGTGCGCGATCCGGCACGCAGAAGGTTCATCCACGCCCACGGATCGAACCACCCCTCGCCGCTCCGCCCGAAGCCGCCGCAGGCCAGTCCGTCAACCGACATCCACGGAAACCGCGCCTGAAGAGTTTCCCGGTCGAGCAGCGCGATATCCGCGCCGAGCCGCCGCTGAATGGCGACATTGGCGCTCAAGGTCTCGGCACCTTCCTCGGTTGCGAGGATGAGATAGCCCTGCTCGCGGAAGCCGATGCCGGCATCCGACCCATGCTCCTTTTGCAGATCACGAATGAGCCGCAGGCCATATTGCGACAGGAGGATGTTCTCCTCCGTCGAGAATTGCTGGCGGATGCCGCCGCATGACAGCGTCGTGCTGGCGCGCGCATAGGTCGGATCGCGCTCGATCACCAGAACCCGCCCGGGAAATCCGGCTTTTTTCAACGCGTAGGCGACGGCCGAGCCGACCACGGCTCCGCCCACCACGACGACATCACCTTGTTCTCGCATGTGCCGAAGACTGGCGTCTTCTCAAGGGCAAGGCAATAGGCATTAGGCAGTGAACCGCTGTCCCACTGCCCACTGCCGACTGCCGACTGCCGACTGCCTACTCCTTGGCGAGTTCGCCGAGTTGATTGGCGCAAAGGGTCAGGCGCGACAGGTCGAAGGGCTTCTTCTTCAGAAGCGCGTCGATTTCCCCACGCGTCCGCTGCAGCAGCTCGGCGCGCTCGGCGCTCCAGGCCGACCACCCCTGTGGCTTTCCGCCGTCGCCGCGCAGCGCCCGCGCCACGATCGCTCTATGGATCTGCAGGATGCCGTCGACCGTGCGGTTGATCGCCATCCGCTCATGGAAGCGCGATGGCGGGATCTGCATCGCCTGGCCGACCAGCCGATCGATGGCGAGCGCGCTGCCGACCTCGAAGAACAGCCGCGCCACCGCCTCGATGCTCTGCTTTTCGCGGGCCGCGACCTGCACGATATCGGGTCCGCGCTGCAGATAGCGCAGTCCCGCAAACCGCTCCGCCACATCGCCCGGAACCCCTTGATCGAGCAGCACCTGCCGGCGATCCGCCATCCTTTGCAGGGCGCTCGGCGGCAGCACCGCCCCGAGGATCTGCGACAGCTCGGAGATCCCCGCCGAATATTGCGCGACGAGCTCGGCGAGCCCGGCACCGATCGTGACGTTGCGCAGGAACCAGATGGTGCCGCGCCGCAGCAGGTTCTGCAGCTCGATATAGAGATCGAGCTGCGGCCGCCCGCCGATCTTGCCGTCGAGCGCATCGACCAGCCCGTTGAGGCCGACGAAATCGAAGCTGTCGCGGGCCAAGGCATAGGCGCCGGCGATCTCGGTCACCCCGAAGCGGGTCTCCTCCTTGAGCCGCCAAACGAAATTCGGCCCGCCGCGATTGATCATGCTGTTGGCGAGCTGGGTCGAGATGATCTCGCGTCGCAGCCGGTGGGTCCTGACCTCCTCGGGGAAGGCTTCCGACAGCTTGCGCGGGAAATAGCGGATGAGCTCGCGCCCGAGATAGGGATCGTCCGGCACCGGCGATCCGTTGAGCTCGTCGAACAGCGCAAGCTTGGCATGCGCCATGAGCACGGCAAGCTCCGGTCGGGTCAGCGGACGCTTCGCCGCCTCGCGTTCGGTAAGCTCGGTTTCGTCCGGCAGCTGCTCGAGATGGCGCACCAGGCGCTGCGCCTGCTCCAGCGTCCGGATCAATCGCGCATTGGTTGCGAATTCCTCGACCCCGCGCACCTCGGCCATGCTCAGGCACAGCGTCTGCAGATAGTTGTTGCGCAGCACCGCCCGCGCCACCTCGTCGGTCATGTCGACCAAGAGCTTGTTGCGCGCCGGCCGCGCGAGCTTGCCCGCTGCCTCGGCCGCGCCGGTCGCGATCTTGATGTTGACCTCGACGTCGGAAGAGTTGACGCCGGCCGAATTGTCCACCGCATCGGTGTTGATCCGCCCGCCGCGCAGCGCGAAATCGATGCGCCCGCGCTGGGTCAGCGCCAGATTGGCGCCCTCGCCCACCACCTTGGCTGCCAATTGATCGGCAGCGATGCGGATCGCATCATTGGCCCGGTCGCCGACATCGGCATTGCTTTCGTGCGTGCCGCGCACATAGGTGCCGATGCCGCCGAACCACATCAGGTCGACCTTGAGCTTGAGGAGGGCGTTGATCAGCTCGTTCGGCGTCACGCTGTCCTGAACAAGCCCGGTCAATGCGCGGATCTCCGGCGTCATCGCCACCGCCTTCAGGCTGCGCGAGAACACCCCGCCGCCCCGGCTGATCTTGCTGGCGTCATAGTCGCGCCAGCTCGATCGCGGCAGATTGAACAGCCGCTGCCGTTCCGCAAAGCTCGTTTCCGGATCGGGCTCGGGATCGATGAAGATGTCGCGGTGGTCGAATGCCGCGAGAAGCCGGATCTGCCGCGACAGCAGCATGCCATTGCCGAACACATCGCCCGACATGTCGCCGACGCCCGCCACCGTGAACGGCGTCGTCTCGATATCGACATCCATTTCCCGGAAGTGCCGCTTCACCGCTTCCCAGGCGCCGCGCGCGGTGATCCCCATGCCCTTGTGGTCATAGCCCGCCGATCCGCCGGAGGCGAAGGCGTCGTCGAGCCAGAAATGATGCGCCGCCGCGATGGCATTGGCGATGTCCGAGAAGGTCGCCGTGCCCTTGTCCGCCGCCACCACCAGATAGGGATCGTCATTGTCGAACCGCACCACATCGGGCGGTGCTTGCGTCTTGCCGTCGACGATATTGTCGGTGAGATCGAGCATGCTCGACACGAAGAGCTTGTAGGCGCTGGTGCCTTCCGCCATCACCTCGTCGCGGCTGCCGCCGACCGGCAGGCGCTTCGGCACGAAGCCGCCCTTGGCGCCGACCGGCACGATCACCGCATTCTTGACGTTCTGTGCCTTCTCCAGGCCGAGCACCTCGGTGCGGAAATCCTCCGGCCGATCCGACCAGCGCAGGCCGCCGCGGGCGATCGGCCCTGCCCTGAGATGCACCCCCTCGACCCGCGGCGAGTAGACGAAGATCTCGGCGAACGGTCGTGGCTCCGGCAGTTCATCGAGCGACCGGCTGTCGATCTTGAACGACACCGTCGGATAGCGTTCGTCGCCCGGCGCCGGCTGGTAGTAGGTGGTGCGCAGCAGCGCCCGGATGAGATTGAGGAAACGGCGCAGGATCCGGTCCTCATCGAGGCTCGGGACCGATTCCAGCTGCTCCTCGATCTCTGCTGCCTTCTGAACGCTCCGCGCCTGGCGCTCCTCGAGCGCAAGGCCGTTCTTCGGATCGAAGCGGATCTCGAACAGCGCCACCAGGTCGCGCGCAATCGCCGAATGCTTCAGGATCGTCTGCATGACATAGGCATTGGAGAACTGGATGCCGGCCTGCCGCAGATATTTGCCGCACGCCCTGAGCACCACCACCTGCCGCCAATCGAGACCTGCCGACAGGATCAGGCCGTTATAGGCGTCGTTCTCGGCGATCCCGCGCCACACCGCCAGGAACGCATTTTCGAGCCGCGTCGGCACCGTCGGATCGGCCAGCATCTCGGGGCTCGCAACCTGCATCGCGACATCATGGACGAACACCTCACGGCGCTCGCCGCCGATCAGCGGGCTCAGCGTGAAACTGTGCTCCTCGATCGCCTTGAGGCCCATCGCCTCAAGCACCGGCAGCCGCGCCGACAGCGGAATCGGCTGGCCGAACCGGTAGAGCTTGACCCGGCAGGTCGTCGGCCCGTCCTCCGGGCTGCGCCACACCGCAATGGCGATATCGCCCTCGCCGAGCTTCTCGATCTCGGCAACATCCTCGAGCGATTCCGCGGGGCTGTAGAGCTCTGTATAGCCGGCCGGAAAGGCGCCGCGGAAGTGCTCCTCCAGCTCATGCGCCTTGAG
>JBKOZY010000363.1:0-10614 GCA_046726135.1 Pseudomonadota bacterium
GGTTAAGGTTTTGATCTCATTCGTAAAACACTGCTGCTAGGTAAAGCCCGCCTGGTGGCGCGACGGGACCGCAGGCAGCACGATCCTGGGCTGCCAGGGCGGCGACGAGATCGTTCTCGCTCCATTTTCCCTCGCCCACCAGCTTGAGCGAGCCGACCATCGAGCGCATCTGGTTGTGGAGGAAGGAGCGGGCGTGGGCAACGATCTCGATGACCTCGCCATGCCGCGTCACCGCCAGGGTATCGAGGGTCTTCACCGCGGATGTGGCCTGACATTCGCTCGACCGGAAGGTCGTGAAATCATGGTTGCCGACAAGGCACTGGGTGGCGCTCGCCATGGCCTCGGCATTGAGCGGCCGCATCACCTGCCAGGCGCGGTCGTGCTCCAAAGC
The DNA here is from genome assembly GCA_046726135.1 of Pseudomonadota bacterium. Taxonomy (GTDB): domain Bacteria; phylum Pseudomonadota; class Alphaproteobacteria; order Rhizobiales; family Aestuariivirgaceae; genus DATAFF01. The sequence continues at coordinate 392 of JBKOZY010000363.1, forward strand.
GAGCGGCGGGCGGCGGTTGACGATCCGATAGAGGTAGTGGCGCCCGGTCGCCGAGAAGCGCGCATGAAAGGTCGATTCGGCCGCGCTTGCCGCGAGAATGGTGACCGGAAACGGCCGCAAATGCGCATTGAGCGCATCCCGCAGCCGGTCGCCGGTCCAGCTCTTTTCGAGGTCGGCATGGGCAACCTGCCCGAGGGCGTGGACCCCGCTGTCGGTCCGCCCGGCGCCGATGACCACCGGGTGCTCGCCGGTCAGGCGCTCCAGGGCGTCCTCGATGGTACCCTGAACCGAGGGGTGGCCTTGGCTCTGGCGCTGCCAGCCATGGAACGGGGTGCCGTCATATTCGATGAGGAAACGGTAGCGCGGCATGGCGCCAGTTCACGCCAGTCGGGTCCCTGGCGCAACCGGGTGACCGCGAAGAAAGTCCGGAAGCGGCAGGGCGGCCTTGCCTTCGAGCTGGAGGAGGAGCGGCCGGACGGCGCCCTCGCCGCAGGCGATGGCGAGCCGGTCATCGAGGCAGGTGCCGGGTGGTCCGCTGCCCGGCTCGACGATGGCCTTGAGCAGCCGCAACCGCTTGCCGGCGAGCAGGCACCAGGCGCCGGGATAGGGCGAAAGCCCATGGACGAGATTTACCACCTCCGTGGCCGGCCGATCGAAGGCGATGCGGGCTTCCGCCTTGTCGATCTTGGCGGCATAGGTGATGCCGTCGACGGTCTGGGACCGGCAGGCCAGGTCGCCGCGCTCGAGGGCGCTCAGCGCCTGACCCATCAACAGGGCGCCTCGGCCCGCCAAGAGGTCGTGAAGCTCGCCGCTGGTCATCCCTGATGCAATGGCGACCCGCTCCTCGAGGCACACCGGTCCGGTATCGAGACCTCGCTCCAGCCGCATCACGGCGACGCCGGTTTCGGCATCACCGGCCATGATGGCGCGCTGGATGGGCGCGGCGCCGCGCCAGCGCGGCAGGAGGGAGGCGTGGAGATTGTAGGCGCCGAGCCGTGTCGCCTCGAGCGCCGGCGGTGGCAGAATGAGCCCGTAGGCGACGACGACGACCACATCGGCGGCGAGCGCCCGCAGCGCGTCATGCTCGATTTTGGATTTCAGCGAGGCCGGAGTGCGGACGGCGATCGCCAGGCGCGTGGCGGCCTGCTGGACCGGCGACGGGCGGGGAGCAAGGCCGCGGCCGGCCGGCTGTGGCGGCTGGCTGTAGACGCAGAGGAGCTGGTGGCCTTGGCCGACCAGATGCTCGAGCGTCGGAACCGCAAAATCCGGGGTGCCCATGAAAATGAGCTTGAGGCTCACACGGGTTCCCGCGACAGCTTTGCCGCCTTGGCAAACTTTTTGACAACGCGCTCACGCTTCAGCCGCGAGATATGATCGATGAACAGGATGCCGTTCAGATGGTCGATCTCATGCTGGATGCAGGTCGCCATCAGGCCTTCGCAATCGCGCTCCTGGACGAGTCCGTTGCGGTCGAGATAGCGGATGCGCACCGCCTTCGGCCGGGTCACGTTCTCGAAGACCTCGGGGATCGACAGGCAGCCCTCCTCATATTCGGCGGTCTCCTCGGATGCCGAAATGATCTCGGGATTGACGAAAAACTGTGGATCCCTGGGCTTGTCCTCGTCCTTGACGAGGTCCATCACCACCACCCGCTTGGGCACGCCGATCTGAATGGCGGCGAGGCCGATGCCCGGCGCGGCATACATGGTCTCGAGCATTTCATCCATGAGACCGCGAATCTCGTCGGTCACCGCGTCCACCGGGGCGGAGACGCGTTTCAGCAATGGATCGGGCAGGATGATGAGCGGTCGAACAGCCATTTCGGGATCTCTTCTCTGCAAGCTCAAATAGGCATTCCGGGATGGTTGGTCAACGCGCGGCTGTTCGACCTAGACTTCCTTCTGGCGGGCCTGGAGGAGATCGCGGATCTCGGTGAGCAGCGTTTCGCTGGTCGTCGGCTTGGACGGCGGAGCGGCTTCCTGCTGGCGCTTGAAGCGGTTGACCGCCTTGACGACGATGAACAGCACCCAGGCGATGATCATGAAATTGACGAGCTTGGTCAGGAACGCGCCATAGGCGAAGACCGCCCCCTGCCGCTTTGCCTCGACCAGCGCCGGGGCACTCACGTTCTTCGATAGCGGCACGAAGTAATTCGTAAAATCGAGCCCGCCGGTGATCGCCCCGATGATCGGCATGATGATGTCGTCGACGAGAGAGGCGACAATAGCGCCGAAGGCGGCGCCGATGATCACGCCGATGGCGAGATCGAGCACATTGCCCTTCATGGCAAATTCTTTGAATTCCTTCAGCATCCCGATTCGCTCCCTGGACCCTGCCCAAGGGTAACTCAGGACGCGAAAAATGAAAAAGATGAGGCGCGATCAGTCCGGCGTGGAGAAGTAGCGCAAGGCGGCCGAGGTCGCGGCCCCGCCGACGACGCAAGGGAGCCCCAGGGCAACCGTTCCGACAACCGCGGCGACGACGCAGCCCAGCGAGATCGCGCCCTCGCCCATGCTGCCCCACCAGGTGATCTGGCGCTTATAGGACGGGCCCTTGGCCTTGAGTTCGGCGATGGCTGCCTGGGCATCGGTCCGGAGCTTGCCGACCTCGACCGTCTCGGCGGCGAAGATCACCTCATCGAGGATCGGCCGCGCCTCCTCGCTGGCGCCGGAGCGGGCCTCCTTAAGGGCATCGAGCATCTCGGGGTCCTGCGAGGCATTGCTGGCAAGGGAGAATTTGGCGGTCGAGCCGATGGTCAGCCGCTCGGCGTCATTGGTGTTCTTCGACCAGGGGAGCATGGCAATGATGTTCTGCAACGGCGCGAGCGCACCGGTCGCGTAGTAATAACCCCAGAGATTATCCATCACCACCGGGCTTGGTTTCAGCACCACCTTCTTCTTCGGCTCGCTGCTGAAGGTCACGGCCTTGGCCATCCACTGCCAGGTCGACTGCTCCTTGTCGATCCGCAGATCCTGGAGGATCGGCAGCTTGCGGTTGAGATAGGCATCGACCATGACCTGGCGGCGCGGCATCTTGGTCTGGGCGAAGCGCAGCAGATCCTGCCAGTTCGGCAGACCGGAATAGGCAATGGCCCGCACCATCACCCAGGTGTCCTGCTCCTTTAACGGAAAAATGGTGCTGATGAGCTTCTCGGCTTTCTCGGGATTGGTGCCGATCACGCCGGCGATAAACCCGACATACAGCCCGGCAGAGTCCGGCTCCTGGAAGGCGCCAAGCTGGCTCAGCACCTTGACCACCGTTGGCAGCTTGTCCGGCTCCGGCTTCACCCGGTAAGCCTTGATCCAGCGGATCACCTGCTCGGCCGATGGCAGCTGCCCGGTCTCCTTGGCCGGACGGGCGGCAGGCAAAATGGCAAGCAGAACACAGGCCACAACGATCTGGGCGATCCGACGCATGAACTCTCCCGCTAACCGGCCTATTCGCCCGAAAAAACGGGAAGACTTAATGACTTCGATGGGACGGTTCTGTGGCCGGAATTCCTGATCTGCTCGGGCAGATCTTGACCTCCAAGAAGCATCATGGGATGGCGGCCAGCAAATCGACCGGAGTATCAGAATGAGCGAGCGTCGGGTGGCCTATCCCGAGATCGAGCCCTTTCGCAGCGGAAAGCTGGATGTCGGCGATGGACATGTGCTGCATTTCGAGGAATGCGGCAACCCGGACGGGAAGCCCGTGGTCATGATCCATGGCGGACCAGGCGGCGGGTCGAACACATTCATGCGGCGACTGCATGACCCGAGCCATTACCGGATCGTGCTGTTCGACCAGAGAGGAGCGGGCAAGTCGACGCCGGCGGCTTCGCTCAAGGACAACACGACCGGCCATCTCATCGCCGACATGGAGAAGCTTCGCGAGCATCTCGAGATCGAGGGCTGGCAGCTGTGCGGCGGTTCCTGGGGCTCGACCCTGGCGCTGGCCTATGCCCAGAGCCATCCGCAGCGAGTGACCGAACTCGTCCTCAGGGGCATCTTCACGCTCAGGCGTTGGGAGCTCGAATGGTTCTATCAGGAGGGGGCGAGCCGGCTCTTTCCCGATGCCTGGCAGAATTACATCGCGCCGATCCCGCCGGAGGAACGCAGCGACATGATCGCTGCCTATTACCGGCGGCTCACCGGCGACGATCCGGCCGAGCGGCTGCGCTGCGCCCGCGCCTGGAGCCAATGGGAAGGGGCGACGATCTCGCTGCTGCCCGATCCGGCGCGGGTGGCGCGATTCGGTGCCGACCAGTTCGCGCTCACCTTCGCCTCCATCGAGTGCCATTATTTCGTTCATGGCGGATTTCTCGAACGCGACGGTCAGCTGCTGGAGGAGGCCGGACGGCTCTCGGGAATTCCAGGTGTGATCGTTCATGGCCGCTATGACGTGTGCACGCCGGTGGCCAATGCCTGGGACCTGAAACGGGCCTGGCCCGAGGTCGAGCTGCGTATCGTCGACGATGCCGGACACACCATGACCGAGCCCGGGACGATCAACGAGTTGGTGACCGCGACCGACGGCTTTCGCGGCAGAAAATGATGCAGCCAGGTGGGCATCATGCTCGATTGATCCGCAGCTCTCTGGCCATTGGCCAAATTTGGCCAATGTTCAGCCAAGCTGGCGCCGCTGTCCCCCGGCACGCTGCACAAATCGAGCGGGGCGGACCGAGTGGGAGCGGTCCGCTTTGGAGAGGGGTCTCCGTAACACGCTGAACAACTGAGTCTGGTTTCGGCCATTCTTCGACGGCCGAACGGATGGCCGCGCGGCTCCTGTCGCCGTCCCGAGCTGGCGCGTGCCATGGCCCGTCCGCTTGCCTTGAGCGAGCGGACGGGCCGCTTTGTTTTCGAGCAGAAATGCGCTCAAATATTCTGCTTATCGCGCGATTCCTGACCGAGCGAGCGGGCGAAATCGACGAATTTGCGCATCCAGCTCTCGACCAGCGCCATGAAGCGATCCATGTCCTGCTGGCTCGGCAGCTCAATACGCGGTCCGCCCGCCGAATCACCGGGGCGCTTCTCGAGATCGGCGATTCGCTTCTTCAGCGCGTCGTTCTGGCGTTCCAGCCGATCGATCTCGGCCTTAAGTCCGGCCAGATCGTCGCTGCGATTGTCGTCGATCGACTCGCAAGACCAGCTGCCGCTCTTCTCGAGGCAGCGGGAAACCGCGCCGGTCTGGCGATCGAGGCGGATGAAGCCGGACCCAGCCTTTTCCAGGACGTAACGACCATCCTCGGTGTCCGGCGCATCCTGGGCGAGCGCAAGCTGCGGAGCGAAAAGCAAGGCGACGAGAAGCGATGCAATCCTCAACATTCCCCTTCCTCCTCTCAAGCATTGACGCGGCATCTGCGCCGATCGCATGACAAATAGGCAGTGCCGGCGCGAATGTCACGTGAGGCAGTAGGCAATAGGCAATAGGAAAAATGCTCGTTCACTGCCCAATGCCTAATGCCGACTGCCTCTCATGGGCTATTGTCACGATTATGAGGATAAGCATCGTTTTCGTCCTGGCTGTGGCGATGCAGACCAGTGTCGCCATGGCCGACAGGATCCGCATTGGCACCGAGGGCAGCTACCCGCCCTTCAACTTCGTCGATTCCTCCGGCATGCTGCAGGGGTTCGACATCGAGCTGACGCAGGCGCTTTGTTCCCGGATGGGGGCGGAGTGCGAGCTGGTCACCCAGGACTACGAGGGTATCGTGCCGGCGCTGGTGGCCGGAAAATATGACGCGGCCGTCGCCTCGCTGTGGATCACCGACGAACGCAAGCAGAAGGTCGACTTCACCAAACCCTACTACCAGGCAGCGGCACGCTTTGCGATGCGCAAAGGCACGGGGGACACTGGCGACATCGCGCCGGCGGCGCTCAAGGGCAGGACGCTCGGCGCCCAGTCCGGCACGGTTCAGGCGAACTACCTGCAGGACATCTACAAGGACTCCGTCATCAGGCTCTTCGGGACGCAGGAGGAGGCCGACACCGCATTGGCAGCCGGCAAGCTCGATGCGGTGCTGGCCGACAGCACGGCGCTGTGGCGCTGGCTGTCGCGAAGTCGGGAGGGGCGTTGCTGCGAATTCGTCGGGCCGCCGCTCAAGGATGCGAAATGGTTCGGCGAGGGCGTGGCGATCGCTGTCCGGAAGGGCGACACGGCGCTGCGGGCGCGGTTCGACAAGGCGATCGATGCGATCGTGGCCGATGGCACCTACAAGGCCATCAACGACAAATACTTCCCGTTTCCGCTCAATTGAGCGGCGGTCCCCGCCTGGAGAGGCGGGGATCGCGATGGCTGGCCGTCAGCGACAGAGGCGACGCTGGCCGGTGCTCGTCAGATACATGCCGGTCCGGGCGTTGAACGAGCGGTATTTGTCGGCGCAATAGTCATACCACTCGTCGGACCACGGCTCGGGCGCATCATAGCCGGCGTCATAGACGGTCTGGCGGGGCGCCGACCCGCGCGCCATGCAGTCGTTATAGGCGGCCCAATAGGCATCGCTCTGGCGCGCCGAGTTGTTGGCCGCGCCGCCGATCGCCCCGACGCCGGTGCCGATCAACGCGCCGGTGCCGGCGCCGCGACGGCCGCCGGCCAGGCTGCCGATGATCGCTCCGCCAAGGGCACCCGCCATGGCGCCGCCGACAACCTCGGCGCCGCCGCTGTTCTGGCTTGCTGCGAAATCCCGCGCATATGCGTCGCAGCGAGCATTGACACCCTGCGCATTGGCCGTCTCCGACGCCAGCATGGCCAATCCCACCAAGGCCGGCGCCACCATACGCATTACAGTCCGCATGCTGTCCTCCCACTCGAATCAATGATGCGACAAAACATGATGACTTGGCCCGATTCGGGGCAATGGTGAGCAATCTTGTTGCTCAATTTCCAATCGGGCTGTTTCGGCCGGTGATTCTGCGGCGAATGGATTGAGAATTCCTCAATGTGCTAGGGTTCAGCTCATGGTCAATGTCAAAGAATTGTCAGAGCAGGTGAGCGCGACGGGCAGACGGGCCGGCGGTCGCCAGGCCCGGCTGGTGCAGCGCTCGGCGACCGTCGCCGCCTTTCCGGGACTTGCCCGCAAGATTCCGATCTATGAGCTGGTGCCCGAGGAAGCGGTGGAGCTCATTCACCAGGAGTCGACGAAGATCCTCGAGGAGGTGGGCATCGACTTCCGCGACGATGAAGCGGCGGGCATGTGGCGCCGAGCGGGTGCGGATGTGCGCGGCCATCGGGTCAGGATCGACGCTGCGCTCCTCATGCAGCTGGTGTCGACCATCCCGTCAGAGTTCACGCTCAATGCCCGCAACCCGGCGCGCAGCGTCCGGATCGGCGGGTCGAACAGCGTGTTCGTGCCGATGTATGGCGCGCCCTATGTGCGCGACCTCGACAATGTCCGCCGCTATGGCTCGCTTGCCGATCTCCAGAACTTCCACAAGCTCGCCTATCTGTCGCCGGCGCTCCATTCATCGAGCTCGATCATCTGCGAGCCGATGGAGGTCCCGGTGCCGCGACGGCACCTCCACATCGTCAACTCGGCCATCCGCCAGTCCGATAAGCCGTTCATGGGCATCGTCACGGCGCGCGAGCGGGCGGAGGACACGATCACCATGGCGAAGCTGGTGTTCGGGGATGCCTTCGTCGACGACAACCCGGTCATGGTGTCGATCACCAACTGCAATTCGCCGCTGGTGTGGGACGCGACCATGCTCGATGCGCTCAAGGTCTATGCCCGGCACAATCAGCCGGTGATCCTGGCACCCTTCGCATTGTGCGGCGCCTCGACCTCGGCGTCGTCGGTGGGGGCGGTGGCGCAGGTCAATGCCGAGGCGCTGGCCGGCCTCGCCTTCACCCAGCTGGTGCGGCCGGGCTCGCCGCAGCTCTATGGCCAGTTCATGGTGACGGTCGACATGAAGTCGGGGGCACCGATGGGCGGCACGCCCGAGGCGGCGCAGATGATGTACCTCATGGGGGCGCTGGCGCGGAAGTATCGGCTGCCATGGCGGACCTCGGGCTTCCATGTCGGCTCGAAGGTGAACGATGCGCAGGCCGGCTATGAGGCCAATATGCTGATGCATGCGGCGATCCTGTCGGGCGCCCATTACATCTGGCATGCGGCCGGCTGGCTCGAGGCGGGGCTGGTCTGCGGCTATTCGAAATTCGTTACCGATGCCGAGCAGTGCGAAGGTTGGTACCGCTATGCCGGCGGGCTCTCGTTCGAAGATTTCAAGGAGGCGATGGCGGCGGTCCGCGAGGTCGGGCCGGGCGGTCATTTTCTCGGCACCCAGCACACGCTCGACCATTTCGAAAAGGCGTTCTTCGCGCCCAAGCTCATGGATTTCAGCTCGTTCGAGCAGTGGTCGGCGGAGGGCGAGAACGACATGGATGCGCGTGGCCGCGCCAGGGCGAAAGCGTTGCTCGCCAGCTATGAGGCGCCGGCGCTCGATCCGGGCGTTGCGGAGTCGCTCGATGATTTCATCGCGCGTCGCGAGCGGGAGCTGCCGGACAGCGTGCGGTGAGCGAGGCAGTAGGCAGTAGGTAGTAGGTAGTAGGGAAGGGCGCGGCTCACTGCCTATTGCCCAATGCCTACTGCCTCACCCTGCCGGACCCACTCATTGAAATGCCTGAGCCAGTTCTCGACGACCTTGCGGGTCGGCTCATCGGTCAGGATTCCGTCCTTGGCAAATCGGGTCTCGGCATTGCTGACGAAGACTTCGGGCCGTGGCATGACATAGGCCTCGAGCGCCTGGAGATTCTGGCGCAAATGATATTGCGAGCGCGCGGTGCCGACCGGGCTGCCGGAGGCGCCGACCACGCCGACGCGTTTGTGCTTGAAGGGCTGCTGCTTGACGCGCGACACCCAGTCGGTGGCGTTCTTCAGGCCGCCGGGAATCGAGAAATTATATTCGGGCGTGGCGATGGCGACGCCATGCGCCACCCGGATGCGGCCGACCAGATCGAGGACCGATGGCGGTATTCCGGTCGCGTCCTCATCGTCGCCATTGTAGATCGGGATGTCGTTGAGGGTTATGATCTCGAGCGTCATGCCCGGCGGCAACATCGCCTGGATGTTGCGCAGCAGCATGGTGTTGTAGGAGCCGCGGCGCAGGCTGCCGCTGATCCCGAGGACGTTGATGTCTTCGCTCATACCGCTTTTATGCTAATTCCCGGCTGCTTTCATTCCGCCCTTCTCGGCACGGCGGGTCAAAACGCCGGTGAGCCAATCGGGGTCCATCTCGGGCACGGATGACAGGAGGAGATCGGTGTAGGCCGGATGAGGCGGCGACAGCACCTCGGCCTTCGGTCCCTGCTCGACGACCTTGCCGCGATGCATCACCACGATCTCGTCAGCGATGGCGCGCACCGTCGCTATGTCATGGGTGATGAACAGATAGGTCACCCCCATCTCCTGCTGCAGCCGCATGAGGAGCTTCAGGATCTCCTCCTGGACGATCTGGTCGAGCGCCGAGGTGACCTCGTCGCAGATGATGATCTCAGGCTCTGCGGCAAGCGCCCGGGCGATGCAGATCCGCTGCTTCTGACCGCCGGAAAGCTCACTCGGCAGACGGTCGATCAGATGCTCGTCGAGCTCGATCAGGCGGAGCAGCTCGCCGACCTTGCGGTCGCGTTCGCGGCCGTTCAGCCCACGATAGAATTCGAGTGGGCGGCCGATCACGTCGCGCACCGTCTGGCGCGGATTGAGAGCGGTGTCCGGCATCTGGTAGATGAGCTGAATGCGGCGCAAGGTCCCCTTGTCGCGCTGCTTCAGCGCCGGCGGCAGCGGCGTGCCGTCGAACACGATCTGCCCGCTGACCGGCGGGAGCAGACCGACAATGGCGCGGGCCAGCGTCGACTTGCCCGAACCCGATTCGCCGACCACCGCGACCGTGCGGCCGCGCGGCACGCGAACATTGACATTCTCGAGGACCTTGATGGCGCCGCCATAGCTCGCGGTGACATTGTCGACGACCAGCACCGGCTCGGCGCTCGGGCGGTCGGGACGGGCGAGCTTGCGCACGGCCCAGAGCGAGCGGGTATAGTCCTCCTGCGGCGTCTTGAGCATGATGCGGGTGGACGCTTCCTCGACCAGCCGGCCGTAGCGCAGGACCATGATGCGGTCGGCCATCTGCGCCACCACCGCCAGATCATGGGTGATATAGATCGCCGCGGTCTGGAACTGGTCGACGATGTTGCGGATGGCGGCGAGCACCTCGACCTGGGTGGTGACATCGAGCGCGGTGGTCGGC
>JBKOZY010000364.1:0-4724 GCA_046726135.1 Pseudomonadota bacterium
GCTCTGGCCGGTGCCTCGCATGGGCCGGCATCGAGCTTGGCCTTCGGTGTCCTGGTCATGGCGACCGGCCTCGGCCTGGTCACGATCGGTCTTCTCGCCTCGATGTTCCATCTCGGTCATCCCGAGCGGGCATGGCGCGCCATATCGCAATGGCGGTCGTCATGGTTGTCGCGCGAGGGTGTCATGGCGCTCGTCACCTATGTCCCCGCCACAGTCTTCGGCTGGCTCTGGCTCGATCCCGCTTCATCGCCGGTCGCCATCCGCATCGCCGGGCTGATGCTCGCCCTCATGTGCGTCCTGACCGTCCTCTGCACCGCGATGATCTATGCCTCGCTGGCGACCATTCGCCAGTGGCGGCAGCCCTTGGTGCTGCCGGTTTACCTGGTGATGGCTGCTGCAACGGGCGCGGCGCCGCAGTCCTTGCCGGTATCACCGTGCTTGCTCTCCTGGCCACGATGGCGCTCAAGCTATGGTACTGGCAGGCCATCGACACCGAGCCGCGCGACCTGACGATCGGCATGGCGACAGGTCTGGCAGAGCCGGTGAGGCATTGGGAGCAGGCTCATACCGCGCGCAATTTCGTGATGCAGGAGATGGGCTACCATGTCGGGCGTCGCCACGCCCGGCGGCTGCGACGGATCGTGATCGTTCTGTTCGGTGTTGCGGCAATTCTCGCTTTACCCGCCTTGATTCTCGGTGCGGGAATTGTTGCCGCTGGGTCAGCGGTGCTGTCGGCGGTGGCGGCCCTCGCCGGCACCCTGATCGAACGCTGGCTGTTCTTCGCCGAGGCCGAGCATGTGTCGAGCCTCTATTACGGATCGGCCCGGGTTTGAGTGGAACCGGTTCCCGCCCCAGCGCGTTAAGCCCCTTCAGCTGCAGTTGCGCCCCAATCCGCTCCCGCCTGGGGTAGCAACTGTCGAGGAGGGAGATGGCCTTTCCTGCATTCACGCCGGCGCAGTTTTCCTTGCGCAGAAGGTGGCCGTCGCGCCGCCTCGGCCTGGTCGTGCTGGCATTGGCGGCCGGCCTGCCGGTGGTGCTGTTCGCGACCGCCATCCTCGTCTTCCTTGCGACGATCCAGGAGGAGGTGCTCGAGCGGTCCATCGTCGAGGTGGCGCGCACGGCGAGTGCTGCGGCAGATCTCGTCCTGACCGATCGGGCCGGCGAGCTCAGGGCGGCGAGCGTCGGCGGCGGTTCGCGCTTCCTGCCGTCGCGCTCGGGCTGGATCGGTGCCGCCGTTGCCGCCGGAACGGGATGGCGCGAGCTCGGCGCGAACGATATCGGGCCGCTGCTGACGGACGTCAAATTCGGCAACGAGCCGGTCGGCGACAACGCGTCCTACACGGTGGTCACCGACCAGGCGCTCGGCCCGGTGCTGGTCATTCGCCTTGCCGGCGGACCGCCTGGCGCGCCTCCCGTTTACGGAGCGCTTGACCTTAAGCAGGTGCCGTTGCTGGTCGGGGTTGAAATTCCAACCTTGTGGACGGTCTCGGTCATCGATCCGGAGCAGCGGATCGTTGCCCGCTCACCCGATCCCGGTCAGTTCCTTGGCAAGACGGCGAACCGCTCCATCGCCGACCAGCTGCACAGCGTCAGCGGCGGGTTGTTCGGCGCGATGGATGGCGACGGAGTGCCTGTATCGGCAGCCGCGGTGCGCTCGCCCCGCAGCGGCATGACCGCCCTGGTCGAGGTTCCCGAGCGCATCGCTGCGGCGGCGGTGAGGGAAAAGGTTTATGCCATCGGCACCGGTGGATTCGCCGCTGCCTTCCTCGCTGGCGGGCTCCTGTGGCTGCTGATCAGCAACATTCACAGCCGCCAGGAGGCGGAGCACCAGACGCTGCGCGCTAATGCTGCGCGCGAGATGGAGCAGCGCCTTTCCTATATTGCTGCCGATTTCCCTGGCGAGATTTTCCGCCGCGTGCTGCGGCCGGACGGCACTCTCTATTATCCGCTGCTGCGCGGCCGTTCGATGGATCTGATGCCCCGCCAGTCAGACCTTCACGACGGTGCCCCCGTTGCCCAGCTCGCCAGGGCCTATGTCCATCCCGCCGATGCCGAGCGCTGGGAAGCGGCGATCCTGAGATCCGCCGCCACGCTCGAGCCCTATGATGTCGAATGGCGGCCGCTCAGCCCCGACGGCGAGGAACGCTGGGTGCGCAGCATGGCCCGCGCCGGCCGTGCAGCCGACGGCTCGGTGTTCTGGGACGGCATCTCGCTCGATATTACGGCGCAGAAGCGGAACGAGGTGGCGCTCAAGCGCGAGATCGAGGAGCGCCGGGAGGTCGAGCGCCATCAGAGCGTCCTCATAGCCGAGCTCAATCACCGGGTTCGCAACACCCTCGCCATCATCCTGGCGATCGCGCAGCAGACGGTGCGCGGCGCCCCGGACCTCGAAAGCTTCGCGCGTATCTTCAGCGGTCGGATCCAGGCGCTCGCCCAGGCTCACACGCTCCTGTCGGAGAAGGACTGGACCACCACCACCCTGACCGATCTCGTGCGCGAGGCGATCGCGCCCTACGACCTGCCGTGCGGCCGCGTGCATCTCGTCGGCGATCCCGTCGAGATCGCGGCCCGGCCGGCGATTGCGCTGAGCCTCACCTTCCATGAGCTAGCCACCAATGCCGGCAAATACGGCTCCCTCAGTTCGGATACCGGCACCGTCGAAATAACTTGGTGGATCGAGAGCGGCCTTCTTCATGTCGTCTGGGCGGAAACGGGCGGCCCGCCCTGCCGCACCCCCTCGCGGCGTGGCTTTGGCGGGCTGCTCATTCAGATGAATGTCGAGCAGGAGCTGTCCGGCGAGCTGCACCAGCTTTTCGGTCCCGATGGCTTCCGTTGCGAGATGACCCTGCCGCTGGACAAGCTCGCCAGACGAGCACCGGTTTTCCGCATGCGAGCCGGTCTCGAACGCACATAAATTCTTCTTTATATAAAGCCTTCTTTATGTGATGATCGCGTTGTCTGTTAAGGGAACTTTCCGATGTCGCGGACTTCTTTCCTGTCTGGGCTCGAATCGCGGCCCTGGCTCCTGGCCGATGGCGCCACCGGCACCAACCTTTTCCAGATGGGTCTGGTCTCGGGCGATGCGCCCGAATTGTGGAATTTCGAGCATCCCGATCGCATCCGCCAGTTGCATCGAAGCTTCATAGCTGCCGGTGCCGACATCATCCTCACCAACTCCTTCGGCGGCAATCGCTACCGCCTCAAGCTTCACAATGCCGAAGGGCGGGTGAGGGAGATCAACCAGGCGGCAGCCGCCAATGCCCGGGCGGAGGCGGATGGCGCGGCGCGGCCGGTGATCGTTGCCGGCTCGATCGGCCCGACCGGCGAGATCTTCGCACCGGTCGGAACCCTGCCGCATGAAGACGGTGTTGCCGCCTTCGCGGAGCAGGCGCAGGCGCTTGCCGAGGCCGGGGTGGACGTGCTCTGGATCGAGACCATGTCGTCGGAGGAGGAGCTCCGCGCGGCGGTCGAGGGTGCCGCCACGGCTGGCCTGCCGATCGTCACCACCATGAGCTTCGACACCAATGGCAGGACCATGATGGGAATCACCCCGCAGGCCTTCGCGACGTTGACCACCGGGCTTGCCGCCACGCCGACGGCGATCGGCGCCAATTGCGGCACCGGAGCACCCGAGCTCGTCGCCACGGTGCTCGCCATTACTGCGACGCGGCCCGAGGCGGTCGTCGTGGCCAAGGGAAATTGCGGCATCCCGGAATATCACGACGGGCACATCCACTATTCCGGCACTCCCGAGTTGATGGCCGACTATGCGCGGCTTGCCCGCGATGCCGGGGCCCGCATCATCGGCGGCTGCTGCGGGACCTCGCCCGAGCACCTCGCGGCCATGCGGCGGGCGCTCGACGCCCATGTGCCCGAGCATCGGCCCTCGGTGGCCGAGGTCGAGCAACGGCTCGGCGCGGTGTCGGCGCTGGCTAAGGGCATCGACGCGGCCGCCTCGGCGGGCGAGCGGCGGGAGCGGCGGCGGCGGTCGTGAGCCCGCTGTCGCACGCATCGCCGGCGGTGGTCGCAAAGATCTCGGCAATGGTCGCCCGGAAGCGCGGGGATCTGCTGGTCAACCGATAGTTTCGCGGCACTTAGGCGGTTTCGGGACGTTGGTTCCGGTTCCGATCAGGAGAACCCAATGAGCGGTGATGACGAACTCGATCTGCGGTCCCTCAATGACGAGGAGCTGACCCAGCAGATGCATGATGACCTCTATGACGGTCTCAAGGAAGAGGTGGTGGAGGGCGTCAACATTCTGCTGGAGCGCGGCTGGGCGCCCTACAAGGTGCTGACCGAGGCACTGGTCGAGGGCATGCGGATCGTCGGCATCGATTTCCGCGACGGCATCCTGTTCGTGCCCGAGGTGCTGCTGGCGGCCAATGCGATGAAGGGCGGCATGGCGGTGCTGCGGCCGCTGCTGATCGAGACCGGCGCGCCACGCCTCGGCAAGATGGTGATCGGCACGGTCAAGGGCGACATCCACGACATCGGCAAGAACCTGGTCGGCATGATGATGGAGGGCGCCGGCTTCGAGGTGGTGGACCTCGGCATCAACAATCCTGTCGAGAAATATCTCGAGGCGATCGAGACCCACAAGCCCGACATTCTCGGCATGTCGGCGCTGCTCACCACCACCATGCCCTACATGAAGGTCGTGATCGACACGCTGAAGGAAAAGGGCATGCGCGACGACTATCTGGTGCTGGTCGGCGGCGCCCCCC
>JBKOZY010000365.1:0-4700 GCA_046726135.1 Pseudomonadota bacterium
GCTCGGGTCGGCAGGCTCGGCCGGGATGTCGATGATCTTGCGCACCGCCCAGCGGCCGTTCTCGCGATACCAGGTCCAGATCGAGGAGGAGAGATCCTTGAGGCTGACAACGGCATTCACGAAGCCATACGCGCTGCGCGGATTGTGGGCCGGGCGCAGCTCGAACACGAGCTGATATTCCGGCCCGAAGTCGATCTCCTGCAGATGGGTGCGGCCGTTGAGGTCCCAGAAATGCAGGCGCCGGCCATAGTTCGAGCCGAGCAGCACCTCGGGAACGAGCCCGTTCTCGAAGGTGTCCGGCGTTCCCCATTCGCTGGTGACCATGGTGTCATAGCCGAGGTGCCACCAGGCATCATAGGCAAGGCGCTGCGGCCCGCGGTCGATCTCCCATTGGCCGCGCACGTCGAAGGTCTCGTGATCCATGAGAAAGATGCCGCCCGGGCCCTTGCCGGCGCCATCGCCGAGTGCCGTCACATAGATGCCTTCCGGGCCGCAATGGACAGTGTGCGGGCGCGAGTAATTGGCGCGCTCGGCGAGCTCGGCCGGCTCGATGACCTTGACGATCTTCGGGTTCCTGGGGTCGGGCTTGGTGTCGATGATGTGGATGCGCGAGGAGCGCAGGCCCGGAACCACCAGGTGCCGGCGCTCGACATGGGGATGCGGCGCATTGGGGCACAGGCAGGACGAGCAGGCGTTCCAGCCGAAATGATGGAGCTCGTCGCCGGCATTCGGCATGTCGACCTGGCCGATGATCCCGCCATATTTTTTGGACTTGGGATCGACATCGACGACGGCGATGTAGTCGGGGGCCTTGCGGTTGGGGTCGAAGGCCGCGACATAAGCGATGCTCTCCGGCGGGGCCTTCATGGCCATGCGCGGCGAGGGATAGAATGAAGGATCAGGCTTCCAGGTGGCAACCATGCAGTCCTCCTCAGGGTTCATCGGGGTAGTGCGCCATTGTCCCATTCCGTCCGGATCGCGGCAAGTTGATTGGTCGTGACCAGTTCAAGGGGGCGGAGCGAGGACCGGCTGCGGTCGTCTTGATCGCGGCGATCCGGGCCTACCAGCTGTCGCTGTCATTCTTCCTCGGGCGGCATTGCCGCCACCTGCCGACCTGCTCGGACTATGCGATGGGCGCGATCGCACGCCATGGCGCATGGGCGGGCTTCTGGCTCGGACTGTTCCGGGTGGCGCGGTGCCATCCATTCGGGACGCACGGTTTCGATCCGCCGCCCGACGCAGCACCGCGCCATGAGTTCAGAATATGGCGCTACGCCCGCTATGGGCGCAGGCCGTGAGGTCAGCCGCGGCTCACCAGCTCATGCCGATGAAATTGTAGCTCAGGCCGACGCGGAAGGTGTGGAAGTCATCGACATTCGTGTCGACGACGCATTTCGGGCTGCATTCGGAGGTCGTGAGGTCATATTCGCCATCATCAAAGGCGCCGTAGAGATATTCCGCCTTAGATGAACGTTCGGGGTCAGAGCCGCCTCGATGCCGCCGCCGATGACCCAGCCGAAGAGAGTCTCGGATGCACTCTTTGAGCGGGCATCGGGACCGACCAGCCCGTCGAAGGTGGTGTCGAGCCAGCCGGCGCCGCCAGTGATGTAGATGAGGGCGCTCTCGCTCGGCAGCCAGCCGACGCGGCCGCGCGCGGTGGCGAGCGCATCGAGCGAATAATTGGTCTGCTCCTCGCCGCCGGCAAAGGCAAGGTGGCCGTTGACCGCCCAGCCATAGTCGCCTTCGGCGCCGAGCAGGAACGAGCCGATCTGATAGTTGTAGCCGCCATAGAGGCCGATCAGGCCGACGCAGCCGGCCATGTTGGGATCGACGGAAACATAGGGCGGGATGTAATCCGCCTCGAGACAGCCGACGCCGCCGAAGCCGCCGACATAGAGACCGGTCCAGTCGGCATAGGCCGGCCGCATCGCCGGCGGCAACAGGTCCGCCGCCTGAATGAAGCCGGTCGACCCGACCAGCGCCGACAGGCCGATCGCGGCCGTCACCAGGAAGTTGCTCAAGCTCGTCATCACGTCGCCCCCACATTGAATCATGGTTAATCGAACGGGGGGACAGTAGCGGCCTCGGGGTTAACCAATGGTTAGTGTCTCACGAGGAATTGCGCGCATAGCGAGCAGAGTGGACAGCGGCAGTAGGCAGTAGGCACTCGGCAGGCAGGGAAGCTCTCGGTCACGGACGACCTGCCTATTGCCTACTGCCTCCACATTTGCCAAAAGCCGGGCCTCGCCCGTGACGGGCGACACGCTTACCTGCGGCGTTGGCAGGAGTGAGCTGTCCAGGAGTTTCCATGATCTCCCTGACATTTCCCGATGGTGCGACACGGTCATTCGCTGCCGGCGTGACGGGTCGCGAGGTTGCGGCATCGATCGCCAAGTCGCTCGAGAAGAAGTCCGTCGCGATGCTGGTCGACGGAACGCTGAGCGACCTTTCCGACGAGATCCATTCCGATGCGAAGATCAGGTTCATCACCCGCGATGATCCCGAGGCGTTGGAGCTGATCCGCCATGACGCGGCGCATGTGCTGGCGGAGGCGGTGCAGGAGCTCTACCCCGGAACCCAGGTGACGATCGGGCCGGTGATCGAGAACGGCTTCTATTACGACTTCCACCGCAACCAGCCGTTCACGCCGGAGGACTTCCCGGCCATCGAGGCGAAGATGCGCGAGATCATCGCGCGCGACAAACCCTTCACCAAGGAGGTGTGGGGCCGCGACAAGGCGCGCGAGGTGTTCACCGCCAAGGGCGAGGGCTTCAAGGTCGAGCTGATCGATGCCATTCCCGAAGGCGAGCCGATCAAGATCTACAAGCAGGGCGAATGGTTCGACCCGTGCCGCGGGCCGCATATGCCGTCCACCGGCCGGATCGGCAATGCCTTCAAGCTGATGAAGGTGGCGGGCGCCTATTGGCGCGGCGATCCGAGCCGCCCGATGCTGACGCGCATCTATGGCACGGCGTGGCGCAATGCCGATGAGCTCGCGGCGCATCTCCACGCGCTCGAGGAGGCGGAGAAGCGCGATCATCGCAAGCTCGGCCGCGAGATGGATCTGTTCCATTTCCAGGAGGAGGGTCCTGGCGTCGTATTCTGGCACCCGAAGGGCTGGGCGATCTTCAAGGAGGTCATCGCCTATATGCGGCGGCGCCTCGACCAGTCCGGCTACAGTGAGGTGAATGCGCCGCAGATCCTCGACAAGTCGCTGTGGGAGACCTCAGGCCATTGGGAGTGGTATCGCGAGCACATGTTCGTCACCGAGACGGAGGACGAGCGGGTGTTCGCGATCAAGCCGATGAACTGCCCCGGCCATGTGCAGATCTTCAAGCACGGGCTCAAGTCCTATCGCGACCTGCCGATGCGGCTGTCGGAGTTCGGCGCGGTGTCGCGCTACGAGCCGTCGGGAGCGCTGCACGGGCTGATGCGAGTCAGGGCCTTCACCCAGGATGATGCGCATATTTTCTGCACCGAGGATCAGATGCGGGCCGAGTGCCTCGCCATCAACGACCTGATCCTGTCGACCTATTCCGATTTCGGCTTCGACGATGTGGTGGTGAAGCTGTCGACGAGGCCCGACAAGCGGGTCGGCACCGACGAGATGTGGGATCACGCCGAGACGGTGCTGATGGGCGTGCTCGAGGAGATCTCGCGACAGTCGAACGGCCGCATCAAGACCGGGATCAATCCGGGGGAGGGCGCCTTCTACGGTCCCAAATTCGAGTATGTGCTGCGCGATGCGATCGGACGCGACTGGCAATGCGGCACCACCCAGGTCGATTTCAACCTGCCGCAGCGCTTCGGTGCGTTCTATGTCGACCACGACGGACAGAAGAAGACGCCGGCGATGATCCACCGGGCGATCTGCGGCTCGATGGAACGCTTCATCGGCATTATGCTCGAGCATTATGCGGGCGCCCTGCCGTTCTGGATCGCGCCGGTGCAGGTCGTCGTCGCGACCATCGTGTCGGAGGCCGACGACTATGCCCGGCAGATCGTCCAGCGGCTCGCCGCTGCGGGGCTCCGGGTCGAAAGCGACCTGCGCAACGAAAAGATCACCTACAAGGTGCGCGAGCATTCGCTTGCCAAGGTGCCGGTGATCCTGGTTGCCGGCAAGCGCGAGGTCGAGGAGGGCACGGTGAACATGCGCCGGCTCGGCTCGCCGCAACAGCAGCCGTTGAGCCTCGATGCCGCGGTCGAGCTGTTGAGGAACGAGGCGATGCCGCCCGATATCCGCCGCGGCTACTCGGCGGCCTGCTTGGTCTCGAGGGCAGCCTCGTCCTGATTGAACAGATGCTCGAGCTCCTCGGCCTGGCGCATGGCGTTGGCGCGCATCTTCTCGGGATCGGACGCGATCTGGTAGTCCTCGACGAGGCGGCGGGTGTCCATTTCGGCAAAGGCAGCGATGGTGCGTCGCACCTCGGCCTCGCTCAACCCCATGCCGCGCAGCGTCTGGCGGGCGATCTCGAGGGCGGCGCGAAAGGTCTCGCGTTCGATGACGGTGACGCCGAGATCCATGAGCTTGTGCACATGGGTGCGGTTGCGGGCCCGGGCAAAGATGGGGAGCTCGGGGTAATGGCGCCGCACCAGCTCGGCGGTGCGCAGCGAGGCGTCCATATCGTCGATCGCCAGCACGAAGGCGCGGGCCCGTCCGGTCTGCGCCGCTTCGAGGATCTCGAGCCGCGATGCATCGC
>JBKOZY010000366.1:0-2638 GCA_046726135.1 Pseudomonadota bacterium
ATATAAAATGCTGAGAGTGGGGGGCAAGGGATGCGAACCGTTTTGTTAGGCAGTAGGCAGTAGGCAATAGGCAGTAGGGAAGGGCCGCGCTCACGGCCTAAATGCCTAATGCCTACTGCCTTACTTGATCAACGGCAGCAGCTCCCTGAAGGCCGGGGTGCCGGCCTCGCCGAGCCATTCGAACACCACCATCTCGGTGGTGACGATGCCGGCGCCGCCGGAGGACAGGCGGTCGAGGCAGGCCTTCTCGCTTTCGAGCGTGCGCGAGGAGGTGGCATCGGTGACGACGAACACCTCATAACCTTCCTCCATCAGGGTCGCCGCGGTCTGCATGACGCAGATATGCGCCTCCATGCCGGCGATCACCGCCTGGCGCCTCCCGAGGGCGCGAAAGGCGGTGGCGAAGCCCTCGTCCTCCATGCAGGAGAAATGCAGCTTCTCAAGCACCGTCAGGCCGTCGGCGACTTTTGCCAGGTCGGGAACGGTGTGGCCGAGCCCCTTGGGATATTGCTCGGTCAGCAGCACCGGGATGCCGAGCCGCTTGGCGGCGGTGATCAGGATCTTGGCATTGCGGATGGTGCGGGCCGGTGCCTGCATTGCCGGCACCAGTCGCTCCTGCATGTCGATGACGATGAGGCAGGACTCCTTGGCGCGGATCAGCATGGAACGCGTCATTCGGTCGTCTCGGCGCCGATCAGATGCTGACGGGCGGTCTCGAGATGGCGGGTGATCGCCACCACGGCGCCAGCGACGTCGCGGCTGGCGATCGCATGGAGGATAGCGCGGTGCTGGTCATTGTAAAGCGCGATGGTCTCGGCGTTCAGGATCACCGTCTTCATGCGATCCCATTGGGCATGGGTGCGGACGTCGTTGATCTCCTGATAGATGTGCAGCATCAGCGGATTGCGCGAGCAGCGGGCCAGCGCGAGATGAAAGTCGGAATCGAGTCGGGTGAAGCGGTCCTGGTCGGCGCCGCAGGCGTCGAGCTCGGCCAGCACGGCGCCGATCTGGTCGAGATCCTTGCTCGAGGCGTGAATGGTGGCGAGCCTCGCCATGCTGGGCTCGACGGCAAGCCGCACCTCGATCAGCTGCAAGGGGCTGATCAGATCGGCGACGTCGCCGGCGCTGGTGGCGATCGGGCCGGAATAGTTGACGAAGGTCCCGGCGCCGACGCGGCGCACCACCAGGCCGCGGCCTTCGAGTTGCTCCAGCGCCTTGCGCACGGTCGAGCGGGCGGCTCCAAGGGCGAGCGCCAGCTGGCGCTCGGGCGGGAGCTGGTCGCCATCGGAATAGATGCCGGTCTCGATGGCGCGGCGCAACCGGACTACCACGGCATTGGCACCCTTGATGGGAACGAGGCCCGGATCAGCGGTCATGAGCGGTCGTGAATTGGTTTGCAATTGGTCTCATTTTCATGAAATCATATCGGCGAAAAAACGTCGAACGGCAAGGGAGGAAAGACCGGATGGCGGTTCCGGAGGGCGTGAAATATGCCGTCATCGGTGCTGGGATCCACGGATTGAGCACCGCCTACCACCTCGCATTGAAGCTCAAGGAAACCGGTCGCGGCTCGGGCCGCGACGTGGTGGTGGTCGACAAGACGGGGGTGGCGGCAGGTGCCTCGGGAATTGCCTGCGGGGTGGTTCGCAACAATTATTTTCAGCCGGCAATGCGCGAGCTGATGGCCCATTCGGTGGAGGTGTGGGAGAGCGACCCCAAGGCCTATTCCTATCATCCGGTCGGCTATATGCAGATCAGTCCCGAGGTCATGCATGAGGGGTGCGCCAGCATTTACGAGCAGCAGCGGGCGATCGGCTATGACTCGGTGTTCGTCGAGGGCGAAGCGCGCTGCCGGCCCTATATGCGCGAGCTGTTCGATGACTGGCAGGCCAAGAACATCACCTCGGTGCTGCATGAGAAGCGCGGCGGCTACGCCAACAACCAGGCCTCGATGCGCGGGCTCGCCGCCAAGGCCGAGGGGCAGGGCGTTCGGATCCTGGAAGGGGTCGAGGTCACCGGCTTCGAGTTCGGCAACAACAGTCGGGCGGTGACGGCGCTCGTCACCTCGGAAGGGCGGATCGCCTGCGACTATGTGGTGGTCGGCGTCGGCCCGTGGGTCAACCGCATCTGGAACATGCTCGAGCTGCCGCGCGACATCACGGTCGTCGGCCGCGACGGCAAGCGCTATGACGGTGTGAGGATGTGGAAATATTGGTGCCTCGAGGAGGGCACGCTCGGCGTCGATCCCGACATGCACAAGACCAATGACGGGCGGATGCCGCCGGTCATCCATGTCGACACCGATGCGCCGCTTTATTCCGACATCGACGGCAAGCTGATCACCGACAAGCTGTGGGGCCTCTATTACAAGCCCGACTTCAATTTCGGCGGCATCCAGGGCGGCTCATCGCCCTATGTGGTGTCGGAGGAGCCGGACGAGGTGGCGGTCGATCCCTATGGTCCCGACAGCCCCGATTTCGTGGTAGGCGAGAAATTCATCGAGAGCTGGTGCTCGATGCTGGCGCATTGCCAGAAGCGGTTCGAGGGCAAGTCGCACCTCTACCGCCGCGAGGAAAATTCGGGCGGGCTCGGCTGCTTCACGCCCGACAGTTTCCCGGTGTTCGACGTGTTCCGCGAC
>JBKOZY010000367.1:0-2785 GCA_046726135.1 Pseudomonadota bacterium
TGTCAAGGCGGCCTTGGCCAAGATCGGCGGCCTGTCCGATGTCGCGATCGAGGGGCCGGTCCAGGAAGCTGCCGTCGAGGTCCAGGTCAATCTCGCCGCCGCCCAGAAGGTGGGTCTGAAGCCGGGCGATGTGCGCCGTCAGGCAACGACCCTCATCTCCGGGCTGCAGGTCGGAAGCCTCTATCATCAACAGAAGGTTTTCGACGTGGTCGTCTGGAGCGCCCAGGATCGGCGCAGCAGCCCCTCGAGCGTGAGCGACCTCGTTCTCAACACGCCCAATGGCAGCTATGTCCGCCTCGGCGATGTGGCCGACGTCAAGATCGCTGCCACTCCTGCCGTGATCAAGCGCGAGTCGGTGTCGCGCTATCTCGACATCACCGCCAATGTCACCGGGCGCAGCGTCGACTCGGTAGAGGACGAGATCAAAGGCGCGCTGAAGCAGATGACCTTCCCCACCGAGTATCATGCAGAGGTCGTCACCGACAAAGCGACCGGATTCCGTGCCACCCACGGCAGCATCCTGCCCTATCTGGCTGCGGCGGCGATCGGCATCCTCCTTCTGCTCCAGGCAATCTTCGGCTCGTGGCGCCTGGCGTTCCTCTCCTTCGTCGCGCTGCCGGCTGCACTTGCCGGAGGCGTCCTGGCGCTGCTGATCACCGGCACCAGCCTGTCGATCGGGGCCTATCTCGGGTTCCTGGCCCTGCTCGGCCTCAGCGTTCGCAATGGCATCACGCAGTTCAACCGCTATCAGGCGCTCGAACAGACTGGTGTCGGCTCCCACGGTGTCGAGATCGCCACCTTGGGCGCAGACGACAATGCGCTTGCGGTGACCATCACCGCCATCGCCGCGGCCGTGGCATTCCTGCCCGTGCTGTTTGCCGGTTCCATTCCCGGCCTCGAGTTGATCCGGCCGCTGGCCATCGTGGTGCTGGGCGGTCTTGTCACCTCCACTTTGCTGCAGCTTTTCATCCTGCCAGCTCTTTACGCCGCCGTTTGGGCGCCTTCAGTGAGGGAATCAACATGAGTACGTATCGCAATTTGTTGCTCGCAGCCGTCGCTTCCACAGCATTGCTCACTCTCGGACAGCCCGGCGCTATCGCGGCTGACTCGAGCAAGCCTGGACCGGCCAAGGTCGAGAAGATCGAGGGTTCGAATGTTGCCCGCGTGACGCTCACTGAATCCGCGATGGCACGGCTGGGGGTCGAGACCGCGCCGGTTCGCGAAGAGACGGTGACACCTCGCAAACCGCTGGTCGCCGGCATCTCCGCCTTGACTGTCGCCGCCAATGCCTCGGCCAATACCGGGCCGGTGAGCGACGCAACGGGAGCCGTGCCGGAACCGCAGTCGCGCAAGATCATCCCGTATTCGGCGGTGATTTACGACCTCTCCGGTCAGGCCTGGGCTTATGTCAACACCGAGCCCCGCACCTATGTCAGGCAGCCGATCACCATCGACTACAGCCAAGGTGCCCAGACGGTGCTGAAGGATGGTCCGCCAGCCGGGACTCAAGTCGTGTCGGTTGGAGCGGCCGAGCTGTTCGGCGCCGAGACCGGGGTCAAATAGCCCAATCCGTCAACTTCACCTGCCGGGAAGTCGTCCTGTCATGATGCGATTTATAGTCAGTAAGAGTGTCCAGTACCGCTTTCTGGTCCTCGCCATCGCCTGTGCTCTCATGTATTTCGGCATGCGGGAGCTGAAGAACGCGCAGGTTGACGTCTTCCCGGAATTTGCTCCGCCGCGTGTCGAGATCCAGGTGCCCTCCGTCGGCCTTTCCGCCAAGGAGGTGGAGGAGCTGGTCACCATCCCGATCGAGGATGCGCTGAACGGCGTCGACGGCCTCGACGTGATGCGCTCGAAGTCGGTGCAGTCGCTCTCCGCGATCAACCTGATCTTCAAGCGCGGCACCGATCTGCTCAGGGCTCGTCAGCTGGTCGCCGAGCGTCTGGCGACCGTGTCGCCGACCTTGCCGTCCTGGACGAGCCCGCCGGTGCTGATGCCGGCGCTGTCCTCGACCAGCCGCTTCATGAAGATCGGGATCGCCTCCGACACCCTGTCGCTGAGGGACCTCTCGATGATCAGCTATTGGAAGATCCGGGCGCGCCTCTTGCGCGTCCCCGGCGTGTCCAATGTGATGATCTATGGCGAGCGCATCAAGATGTACACGGTGCAGGTCGAGCCCGAGAAGCTCGTCCAGCACAAGGTGCCCTTGACGACGGTCCAGGAGACGATCGGCGATGCCCTTGATGCAAGCCTCGTGAAGTTCTCCGACGGTCACTTCATCGGAACCGGCGGTTTCATCGATACGCCGAACCAGCGCATGCAGGTTCGCTATGTCCTGCCGATCGTCACGCCTGACGATCTAAGCAAGGTCACGCTCAAGGACCACCCCGAGCTCAGGCTTACCGATGTCGCGCGGGTCGTCGAGGACAGTCCGCCGCCGATCGGCGATGCCATCATCAATGACGGTCCTGGGATCCTGCTGATCGTCGAGAAGTTTCCCTGGGCCAACACGCTTGACGTGACGCGCGGGACCGACGAAGCACTCAAGGAGATCGCGCCGGGGCTCAAGGACGTCAAGATCGATCCCGAGATCTTCCGTCCGGCGACCTTTATCGAGACTTCGATCGGCAATCTGACCAACGCGCTCGTGCTCGGCAGCATTCTCGTCGTCGTGCTGCTGTTCTTCTTCCTCTTCGAGTGGCGCACCGCTCTGATCAGCGTCATTGCCATTCCGCTGTCGCTCCTGACCGCGGGGCTCATCCTGGATCTCCGTGGCGAAACCATC
>JBKOZY010000368.1:0-4900 GCA_046726135.1 Pseudomonadota bacterium
GATCACGTCATGGCGTCGATGCTGACACCCGAGAAGGTGCCGCTTTGGGTGCCTTATCAGCGGGTCGTCCTGCCGTACCGCTTTCCCGACGGCCGCAAGGGTGTGTCGGTCGTCAGCCAGCTGACCAAGGTCGACATCAAACTGCTCTAACCGATTTCTCCGCGACCCAGAAATTGAGGGTGTCGCGGTCAGCCAGCACCAGCCACTCATTGTTGGGGATGCCATCGGGGCAGTGCTGCCACCGCAGAAAGCTCGGCTCGAGATGGGTATAGTGCATCCGGATGACGTGGCCATGCTTGGCCATCTGGTCGTTGACCAGGCCCCAGATTGCAACCGGGTACCATTTGAGATGGGCAAGCAGCATGCCGAGAAAGGGCATTGTATCGAAATAGTTGCGGTTCTTGAGGGTGGGGCTCAGCCAGATCTCGCCATGATAGACGAGGCGGCCGCGCACCTTTCCGGCCCGGCTGTTCGACGGCGGCTCGAGATAGGCCGGCACCATCAGCTCATGGCGCTTGAGATAGAGTCCGGCCATCCAGCCGACCGCCCATTCGGCGAGGCTGGTGTCGACATAATCGAGCCGATAGGCCTGAAGCGACACCACCTCGCCCTGCTTGTTGCGGGCACCGAGCCAGAATGCCTTGTCGTGCAGGCGCCCGACAGCCGGGTCGAACATCGGCGAGGGGATGGCGCCGCGCAGCGCCAGGCGCTGGCGGACGAACTCACCGAAATCATCCGAGTAGAATGGATCGATGCCGAGCGAGCGTGCCTGATCGAGCAGACCGTGAACAACTTCCGCGGCGGCGAGCGGATCGGGCAGTCCCCCCTCCGGGGATCCCTCGCTCCACCTCACCGCAGCGACCGGGCTTGCTGCCACATTGGCCAAGGCGGTGGCGGTCCGCCCCGTCTCGACAGCGGGTGGGCGTAATTCGGAATGGACCGGCTTGCCGGCAATCTTCCCCTCGATCATCAACGAGCCCCCGGAGCACGAATCAGACAACCCTGCATAATCTGGGTACCGGAATCCTCGACCGCCGACAAACGACTCGCCAGCGACTTCCGGAAGAATTTGTCGAAAATTGGAAAATTAGAGCAGGATGTGGTTGGGTCTCCCCAACCCGAGGGGCCGGGCCGGCGCAGGTGGGTGCGCTAGTCGGTCCCGTATTCGGTCCAGCCGTCGCGGGTCAGGCGCTCCTGCGGGAGGAATCGCGATTTGTAGGCCATTTTCGATGAGCCCTGAACCCAGTAACCGAGATAGACATAGGGCAGCCCCATCTTCCGCGCCTTCTCGATGTGATCGAGAATCATGAAGGTGCCGAGGCTGCGCCCGACCTGGCGCGGATCGTAGAAGCTGTAAACCATCGACAGGCCGTCGCCGAGTATGTCGGTCAGCGCCGCCGCAATCAGGGGGCCCTGACGCGAATCCGGACCGGCCAGCGAGATCGCAGGCTTGGCGCGATATTCGATGATGCGGGTATCGACGAAGCTCTCGTCGACCATGGCCGAATAGTCGAGCACCGTCATATCGGCCATGCCGCCGCCTTCATGACGGTCGTCGATGTAGTTGCGGAACAGGGTGTATTGCTCGGCCGTGGCGCGGGCCGTGAGGACGGCGGTGGTGAGATGGCGATTGAGCCGCAAGGTGCGCCGGAAGCTCGGCGTCCAGCGGAAGCGCTCGACCACGACGCGCACCGACACGCAGGCCGAGCAACCCTCGCAGGCAGGCCGGTAGGCGATGTTCTGGCTGCGGCGGAAACCGCCTTGCGACAGCGTGTCGTGGAGGGCCCGGGCGTCGGAGCTGATGAGGTGGGTGAACACCTTTCGTTCCTGCTTGCCGGCAAGATAGGGGCAGGGCGCGGGCGCAGTGATGAAGAACTGAGGAAAATTGCGCCGCTCGATGCTCACAATAGTCCGGTCCGGAACAATGATGATCTCCGGTCTAAGGTTGGCCAAGGTGCGGCGAAAGTCAATGCGACCTCACCGTCTTGGTGGGGATTCCCGGCCCCCTGGTGCATCAAGGACGCGGGTGACAAATCCCTGCTTTTCGATGGTGGCCACGATTTCCTCGACATGCCGGCCATCGCGCGCCTCAATCATGATCTCGAGCTCGGCACCCTTGGCCGGAACGTCAAGGAACATGCGACGGTGTGACACTTCGAGGATGTTGGCGCCGAGCTGCCCGAGGATGGTGGCGATCTTGCCCAGAACGCCTGGCCGGTCATCGATCTGGATGCGGAGATTGGCCAGCCGCTGCTCGCGCTCGAGCTCGCGAAAGATCACCGAAGCGAGGATCCGTGGATCGATGTTCCCGCCGCACAACACCAGCCCGACCCGTCGGCCGCGGAAATGATCGGGGTCGGCCATGACGGCGGCAAGCCCGGCGGCGCCGGCGCCCTCGGCGAGGACCTTGACCTGCGCAAGATAGGCCATGACGGCCCGCTCGATGTCGCGCTCCTCGACCAGGCGCACCTCGTCGACATAGCGCCGGCAGAGGGCGATGGTGCGCTCGGTCACGTTCTTGACGGCAATGCCCTCGGCAAGCGTCGAGCCGCCGCAGCGCGACGGCTCGCCCTTGAGGGCATGGAACATCGAGGGGAAGAGCTTGACCTCGACGCCGACCATCTCGATCCCCGGCTTCAGGGTCTTGGCGGCGAGCGCGGTGCCGCCCATGACGCCGCCGCCGCCGATCGGCACGACGATGACCTCGAGCTCGGGATTGTCGTCGAGCATCTCGAGCCCGATCGTGCCCTGGCCGGCGATGATGCGGTCGTCGTCATAGGGGTGGATCAGCACCATCCCCTTCTCGGCGATGATCTCCTCGGCCCTGACCTGGCTGTCGGCGAGATGCTCGCCATAGAGCACGACAGCGGCGCCATGCGCCCGCGTCCGCTCGATCTTGTTGAAGGGGGTGGTCTCGGGCATCACGATGGTGGCCGGGATGCCGAGCCGGCGGGCATGCCAGGCGACCGCCTGGGCATGGTTGCCGGCCGACATGGCGATGACGCCACGGTCGCGCTCGGCGGGGGTCAAGGAGCTCAGCTTGACGAAGGCGCCGCGGTCCTTGAAGGAGTTGGTGACCTGGAGGTTCTCGGGCTTGACCCAGATGTCGGCCCCGGTGAGCTCCGAGAGCTTGGGAGCGTGGAGCAGCGGGGTCCGCACCACATTGCCCTTCAGCAGGTCCCGCGCCTGGCGAATGTCCTCGATCGTCACGGCCATGGGTGCCTCCTGCTTCGGTCCTCAAAGAATTCGTGTAGCATTGGCTGAACTCTCCAGCGTCTCGCCATTCGCCACAACTAGAATTGGAGCATCGACATGGTATTCCGCGTAGCCTGGATCGGCCTTGGCGTCATGGGATTTCCGATGGCCGGGCATCTCAAGAGCCGGGGTGGCCACGAGCTGACAGTCTACAACCGGACGGTGGAGAAAGCCGAGCGCTGGGTCGCCCAATTCGGCGGCCGGGCGGTGGCCACGCCGCGCCAGGCGGCCGAGGGCGCCGATTTCGTCTTCGCCTGCGTCGGCAACGACAACGACCTGCGCGACATCGCCACCGGGCCGGAGGGCGCCTTCCATGGCATGTCGCATGGCTCGGTGTTCATCGACCACACGACGGCCTCGGCCAATATCGCCCGCGAGCTGCACCGGGCCGCCAAGGAGCGCGGCTTCGGCTTCATCGACGCGCCGGTGTCGGGCGGCCAGGCAGGGGCGGAGAACGGCGCCCTCACCATCATGTGCGGCGGCGACCAGCCCGAGTATGATTCGATCGTGCCGCTGATCGAGTGCTATTCGCGCATGCGCAAGCTGCTCGGGCCGGCGGGCGCGGGCCAGCTTGCCAAGATGTGCAACCAGATCGCCATTGCCGGCCTGGTCGAGGGGTTGTCGGAGGCGATCCATTTCGGCCGCCAGGCCGGGCTCGACATGGCGACGGTGATCGAGGTGATCTCGAAGGGCGCCGCCGGCTCCTGGCAGATGGACAACCGCCACAAGACGATGATCGAAGGCAAATTCGATTTCGGCTTCGCGGTCGACTGGATGCGCAAGGATCTCGCCATCTGCCTCGACGAGGCGCGGCGCAACGGTGCGCATCTGCCGGTGACGGCGCTGGTCGATCAGTTCTATTCCGAGGTCCAGACGATGGGCGGTCGACGATGGGACACGTCGAGCCTCATTGCGCGGCTCGAGAACGCGAAGAGTAAGAAGTAAGACAGCGAAATCATTTCCCTCCTGTATCGTTCGGCACAGCTGGAGGTCGAATGCCGATGCATGATGGAGGTGGGCATTAACTCACCTGAGGGGGAAATCATGAGTGACCGTGGTATTGGGCGTGGCTTTAACAAGCTGGTTGGCCATGTTCGAGATTTATCGAAGAGCAAGGAAAAAGATACGCCGCCCTCCACGCCGAGGGCATCCGAGAAAAAAGACAGATCAAACGTCAAGTTCAACCTGCCTCCGTCGCATCGCGAAACGCACGCGCCGCTCACACCGCGCTCGGTCGGAATCGACAGGCCTGCCAATGCGGGGAGCAACAATGATGCCGGCACGCCGATGGCAAGTTCGGCGCCACCGAACAGACCCCCGCCAAAAACTCCGACCAAGATTGGTGGGCAGGAATGGGAGCAGACGTTTGACGATCTGCTGGCCGGGTTCGACGAACTGGAGGCCGAAGCAAAACGGCTGGGAGATGCCGTGCCCGCGAGCGCGCAGTCCGGTGAAGAGAAGGCAACATCTTCGCCACCTCCGAGCACCACGATAACGACGACCATTGCTCCTGCCGCACCGAAACCCAATTGGCAGCCACCGCCGGTCAGAGCGACAATAATAGAACAGCCTCAGATCGAAGAGGCGCGATGGGCAAGGTTCGATGGAGAGAAGGTCATTGATCTTGGCCCCTACGATCCAAGCG
>JBKOZY010000369.1:0-4759 GCA_046726135.1 Pseudomonadota bacterium
GTGGTGGAGGTGCCGCGCCAGGAGGTGCCCTTCACCTCCATCTTCTTACCCTTCTTCATGGCGCTGACGATGGTTGCATCCTTGGAATCCGACCAGGCGCCGTCGCCCTTTGTGAACAGGTTGAAATCGTCGCCGTCGATGGTCAGGGTGGCGGTCGATTCCTTCTTGAAGGCATAGCCGATGATGGTGTTGACCTCGTTGCGGACATTGTCGCCCGGGCGATGGGTGATGAGGAAGAACACGGGGTCGCGCTTGGCCCCTTCCGGCTCGGATTTCTTGGGCTGAGAAACGATGTAGCAGACCTGGCCGGTCGGCGTCTTGTAGCTGTAGGCTGCCCAGTCGCTGAACTCGCCGACAAGCGACGGCTTGGGCTGGGCCTTGTCCGCCGTCTGCGCCGTTGCTTCCGGCGCGGCGAGGACCAAACTGCAACTTCCTACAATTCCGAGCAGGCTGATAGCGCCGCGCATGACCCCTCGACTCCCGATGAATCGTGCGGCCACCCCCCGCACCAACCTACAGGCTATGGGCAATTCTGACGAGATTTGGGCGGGGATTTCGTCAAACGTAAGAAAGCTCTATCCAAGGCCACGCAAAAGCGGTTTCAGGGGAGTTTCATGAAGGCTGTGCTGTGCAAGGAGCTCGGACCGGCGACCAAGCTGGTGGTGGAGGATCTGCCCTCGCCGGTGGCGGGGCCGGACGAGGCGGTGGTTGCGGTCAAGGCGGCCGGGCTCAACTTCTTCGACACGCTGATCATCGAAGGTAAATACCAGTACAAGCCCGACCCGCCGTTCTCGCCGGCGGCCGAGTTTGCCGGCGTCGTCAAATCGGCCGGGTCGGAGGTCCGCCAGGTCAAGCCGGGCGACCGGGTGATGGGCTTTTGCGGTTGGGGCGCGGCACGCGAGGAGGTTGCGGTGCCGGCCGGTGCGCTGGCGGCTATGCCGCCGTCGATCTCCTTCGAGGAGGCGGCTGGGCTCATCGTCACCTACGGCACGACCTTCCATGCATTGCACGACCGGGCGCAGCTCAGGCCCTCCGAGACGCTGGCGGTTCTCGGGGCATCTGGCGGGGTCGGCCAGGCGGCAATCGAGCTCGGCAAGGCGATGGGGGCGCGGGTCATCGCCTGCGCCTCGTCGGAGGACAAGCTCGCCGTTTGCCGGTCGCTCGGGGCCGACGAGGTGGTCAATTACGCCAAGGTGGAGTTGCGCGACGCGCTCAAGCGTCTGACGGACGGGCGGGGGGTCGATGTGGTCTATGACCCGGTCGGGGGGACGCTCTCGGAAGCCGCCCTGCGTGCCACCGGTTGGGACGGGCGGTTCCTGGTGATCGGCTTTGCCTCGGGAACGATTCCCAAGATCCCGCTCAATCTCGTGTTGCTGAAGGGCTGTGCGCTGGTCGGGGTGTTCTGGGGCGATCACGTGGCGCGCGAGCCCGACAAGCACCGGTCGAATATGGCGAAACTGGCGGAGCTGTGCGGCTCGGGACGGATCCGGCCGCGGATAGACCGGGTTTTCCCGCTCGAGGAGGCCGCGGCGGCGCTCGGCGTGCTGTCGCGGCGGGAGGCGCGGGGGAAGGTGATCCTGTCGGTAGGCAGTCGTGAGTAGGCAGTCGGCAGTGAGTTGTTTCTACTGCCTATTGCCTCCTGCCTCCCTTTGGCCTAGAACCCGGCAAATTCCGGAAGACGCTTGAACGCTCTTCTACCGTCGCTCACATGGTGCATCGGCACCGGGAGGGGCGTTGGTCAACACCCGCCAGCGATGCTCGCCCGCGGGTGCGATGGCCTTTGAGGCTTCCGAAAGAGAGCAGGACAGAATGTTCGAGACACTGCAGGAACGGCTTTCCGGCATATTCGACAAGCTTACCGGGCGTGGGTCCCTGTCGGAAGCCGACGTCGATGCGGCGATGCGGGAAGTGCGGCGGGCGCTGATCGAGGCCGATGTCGCGCTCGAAGTGGTGCGCTCGTTCACCGACCAGGTGCGCCAGCGGGCGATCGGCCAGGAGGTCATCCGGTCGATCAAGCCCGGGCAGATGGTGGTCAAGATCGTGCATGACGCCATGGTCGACACGCTTGGCCGCGAGGCGGTGCCGCTCGACCTCAAGGCGGCGGCGCCGGTCACCATGCTGATGGTCGGCCTGCAGGGGTCGGGCAAGACCACGACCACGGCGAAGATCGCCAAGCGCCTCAAGGAGCGCGAGCGCAAGCGGGTGCTCATGGCCTCGCTCGACACCTCGCGGCCGGCGGCCCAGGAGCAGCTCGCCATTCTCGGGGGCCAGATCGGTGTCGACACGCTCGCCATCGTCAAGGGCGAGAAGGCGGTGGACATCACGCGGCGGTCGCTCGCCGAGGCGCGGCGCGGCGGCTTCGACGTGCTGATGCTCGACACCGCGGGCCGCCAGCATATCGATGAAGCGCTGATGCGCGAGGTGGTCGAGGTCAGGGACATCGCCAAGCCCCAAGAGACGCTGCTGGTCGCCGATTCGCTGACCGGCCAGGACGCCGTCAATCTCGCGCGGAGCTTCGACGAACGGGTCGGGGTCAGCGGCATCGTGCTGACCCGCGTCGACGGCGATGGCCGCGGCGGCGCGGCGCTGGCGATGCGGGCGGTGACCGGCAAGCCGATCAAGCTCATCGGCACCGGCGAGCGGCTCGACGGGCTCGAGGACTTCCATCCCGAGCGGATTGCCGGGCGCATTCTCGGCATGGGCGACGTCGTCAGCCTGGTCGAGAAGGCGGCGCTCGAGATCGATGCCGAGAAGGCGCGGAAGATCGCCGCCCGGATGAAGAAGGGCGCGTTCGATCTCGACGACCTCGCGGAACAGCTGAAGCAATTGCAGAAGCTCGGCGGCATGTCGGGCGTGATGGGTCTGCTGCCGGGCATGGGCAAGGTCAAGAAGCAGCTCGACAACATCGATCTCGACAAGCTGGTGCTGCGGCGGCAGCTGGCGATCATCGGCTCGATGACCCTGTTCGAGCGGCACAATCCCAAGGTGCTCAACGCCTCGCGCAAGAAGCGGATCGCCAAGGGCTCCGGGACCGAGGTCCAGGAGATCAACCGGCTGCTCAAGATGCATCTGCAGATGGCCGACATGATGAAGCGGATGGGCAAGCAGCGCGGCGGCCTGCTCGGCGGCCTGTTCGGCGGCGGCCAGCCGAGTGTCGACATGGCCGAGCTCGAGCGGCTGCAGGGCGAGCTCAAGAACCTCGATCCGGCGGCGCTGCCACCGGAGCTTCGCAATCTGCCGCTCGAGGGCGGGCTGCCGAAAGGCCTGCCCGGGCTCGGGGCGCCCGGCGGGCTGTTGCCCGGGCTCGGTGGCAGCGGACTGCCGAAGCCGCCGGGCGGCGGGCGACAAGGATTTCCCGGTTTCCCGTTCAAGAAGAAATAGCGTCAATCCAGCCAAGGAGCGTCCTGCATGACCCTGAAAATCCGACTGGCCCGCGGTGGTGCCAAGAAGCGGCCCTATTATCGCATCGTGGTGGCCGACTCGAACGCGCCGCGCGATGGCCGCTTCATCGAGAAGATCGGCTCGTGGAATCCGATCCTGCCGAAGGGCTCGCCGGATCGGGTGACGCTCGATACCGAGCGGGTCAAGCACTGGTTGTCGGTCGGGGCGCAGCCGACCGACCGGGTGGCGCGGTTCCTCGATGCCTCCGGCCTCAAGCCGCGCCAGGCGCGGAACAATCCGACCAAGGCGCTGCCCGGCAAGAAGCGGGCCGAGCGCGAAAAGGCGGAGGCCGACGCCAGGAAGGCGCGGGAAGAGGCGGAAGCCCAGCCGCAGCAGGCCTGAGGCGCGGAGGGTCCTTGATGAGCAACGGCGGTCGCGTGCTCCTTGGCGTGATTACCGGCGCTCATGGCGTGCGCGGCGAGGTGCGGCTCAAGAGCTTCACGAGCAGTCCGGAGGCGATCGCCTCTTACGGCGCGGTGGCGCTGGGCGACAGCGGCCGGGAGGTGGTGATCCGGGTGCTCAGAGCGGCGCGTGAGGAGTTCATCGCGTCGCTGGACGGCGTCGGCGATCGCACCGCCGCCGAAGGGCTCAAGGGCTGCATGCTTTATGTGGCGCGCGACCGGCTGCCGCCGCCGGGCGAGGACGAGGTCTATGTCAGCGATGTGATCGGGCTGCCGGTCTATCGCAAGGACGGCAGCCTGCTCGGCGAGGTGGCGGCAATAACGGATTACGGCGCGGGCGATCTCCTCGAGATCAGGAGCGATGGCCGGCGCGGCACCATACTCATCCCGTTCGTCACCGTCATGGTGCCCGAGGTCGATGTCGCCAACCGACGAATCGTGGTCGATCCTCCGGAGGGGCTGATCGAGGCGCAGGAGCAGCCATGAGCTGGCGGGCGAGCGTCCTCACGCTCTATCCGGAGATGTTTCCCGGGCCGCTCGGTCATTCTCTCGCCGGGAAGGCGCAGGAGCGTGGCGTGTGGTCGCTCGAGGTCTTGGACATTCGGGCATCGGCGCAGGACCGGCACCGGACGGTCGACGACAGCCCGGCCGGCGGCGGGCCGGGCATGGTCATGCGGGCCGATGTGCTGGCATGTGCGATCGACAGCGCGGCGGGGCGAGGGGACGCACGACCGCGGCTGCTGATGAGCCCACGCGGGCAAAGGCTCGATCAGGCGATGATTCGCCGGCTCTCTGCCGGTCCCGGGGTGGTGATCGTGTGCGGCCATTTCGAGGGAGTCGACGAGCGCATCGTTGCGGCCCGGCAGCTCGAGGAGGTGTCGGTCGGCGATTATGTGCTGTCCGGCGGCGAGCTTCCC
>JBKOZY010000370.1:0-1876 GCA_046726135.1 Pseudomonadota bacterium
CTCGCCGCCTAGATCACCATGCTCTAATGGTAGCCCGCGTCATGGCCAACCTTGCCGCGGAACACCCAATAGGCCCAGATGGTGTAGCCGAGGATGATGGGCAGCAGGAAAATCGCCCCGGCCAGCAGGAAGGCCAGGCTCGTATCGGGCGCCGCCGCATCGTGAATGGTGATCGCCCGCGGCACGATCCACGGCCAGAAGCTGATGCCGAGCCCGGCATAGCTCAGGACGAAGAGCGATAGGGCCGCCAGAAATGGCTGACGCTCCGCGCCGGTGACCAGACCGCGAAACAGCGCAATCGCCGCAATGAGAACCAAGAGCGGCACTGGCGACAGATAGGCAATGTTCGGCCAGCTGAACCACCGCTCCTTGTAGGAGGGGTCGAGGAACGGCGTCCACAGGCTGACCACCCCGATCAGCGCCAACGTGCCGAGGCCGAACGGCCAGGCGAGGCGGTAGGCGCGGTCCTGCAGGGTTCCTTCCGTCTTCATGATCAGCCAGGTGATGCCGAGCAGCCCATAGCCGATCACCAGCGCAATGCCGGTCATGATGCTGAACGGCGAGAGCCAGTCATACCAGCCGCCGGCATAGGCGCGGTTGGCGACTCTGATCCCCTGGACGAGCGCGCCCAGCGCTACCCCTTGCGCCAGCGTCGCGATCAGCGAACCGCCGAAGAAGGCGACGTCCCACCATGGCTTCGCCCGATGGGTCCGCCAGCGGAACTCGAAGGCTACGCCGCGGAACACGAGCCCGAGCAGCATTGCCAGGATCGGCGCATAGAGCGCTGGCAGAACAACCGCGTAGGCGAGCGGGAAGGCGGCAAGGAGCCCGCCGCCGCCGAGCACCAGCCAGGTCTCGTTGCCGTCCCACACCGGCGCCACGGAGTTGACCGCAGTATCGCGATCACGCTCGCTTTCGAGCAGCGGGAAGATGATGCCCAGCCCGAGGTCGAACCCATCGAGCACGACATAGGCGAGCACCGCGAAAGCGATCAGTCCCGCCCAGATGATTGGCAGATCGATCGGTGGCATCACGGACCTCGCTCGGCGACGGCCGGAGCCGGCGTGATGCCGGCCGACCGGATCGGTGGGATCTCGGGCTGATCCGGCTCGGCGCCGGGCCAGCGTCGCATCAGCCGGAAGATGTAGAAGATGCCGGCGCCGAACACCGTCAGATAGATCACGACGAAGGCGAGGAGCGAGGCGCCGACCGCTGGACTCGCAATCGGCGACACCGACTCCGATGTCCGCAGCAAGCCGTAAATGGTGAAGGGCTGTCGCCCGACTTCGGTGGTGAACCAGCCGGAGATCAACGCGACGAAGCCCATCGGCCCCATCGCTACCATCATCCGCATCAGCCAGCGCGCGTCATAAAGTCGTCCGCGGGCTCGCTGCACCAGGCTCCACAAGCCCATGGCGATCATCAACAGGCCCAAGCCCACCATCAACCGGAAGCTCCAGAACAGGATGTCGACATTGGGCCAGTTCTCGCGCGGAAAATCCTTGAGACCTTTGACAGCGCCATCCGGGTCATGGGTCAGGATCAGGCTCCCAAGCTTGGGGATGGCGATGGGCGAGCGCATTGTCGCCGCTTCCATGTCCGGGATGCCGAAGAGATAAAGCGGCAGGCCGCGCCCGCCCTCGAAATGGCCCTCCATGGCGGCGATCTTCGCCGGCTGGTATTCGAGCGTGTTCAGCCCGTGGAGGTCGCCGACGATCAGCTGCAGCGGCGCGACAAGCGCGGCCATCCACAGCGCCATCGAGATCATTACCTGGGCCGGCCGATTGCCGCGGTCGCGCAGCAGGTGATAGGCGCCCGCGGCGCCGACGACCAGCGCGGTCGAGAGATAGCAGGCAATGACCATGTGGACCAGGCG
>JBKOZY010000371.1:0-2569 GCA_046726135.1 Pseudomonadota bacterium
ATTTGGAGCTGATCACCACGAGGTCGGCGCCGCGCTTGAGATAGCTCCCCATCAACGCCGGCGGATAGACCATATAGGCGGCATCGACGAACACCGGCACTCCGTGCCGATGGGCAAGCGCGACGACGCTTTCGAGCGCAATCGTCCCGGGTTTGCCGTCGAGATGGGCGGGATGGATGATCATGGCGGTCTTGTCGGTGATCGCCGCGACCATCTGGTCGGGTCGGGTGCCATTTTGCGAGCCGACCTCGGTGAGGCGCGCTCCGGCCATCAGCACCTGGCGGTCGTATTTATAGCGATGTCCCGCCTGGATCAGCACCTCGTTCTTCATGCCGGAGCTGTCGGGTAGGCGCTCTCCCTTGGCACCGTCGCCGCCGGCCATCGCGGCGGCGGTGGCAAGCATGATGGCCGCCGCCGCACCCGGGGTGACGCGGGCCGCCGGCGCGTCGACCAGCGTGGCAATTCGCCGTCCGGTGGCGTCGAGCAGCTCGGGCATCGACACGAACTGGCCGTTCATCTCGGCGATGCCATTGAGCACCGTCGGCGTGAGCCGTGACCCGCCGAGATCGGTATAGACGCCGCAGGCGTTGATCACCGGCCTGAGGCCGAAGCGGACAAAGATCGAAGGCGGGGAGGCTTCGGCCATGGATGGTCCAATCCTTGTTGGCGGATTTCGCGACAGTGCCCTGCCATGCCTGCCGGCGCCATGGCAATCCGCCAAAGCATACTTCGGCGATTCGACAATCGACCCGGACGGTGTAACCTCTTCTGGCAATTGCCTGAAGGAATGGTCAGTGAGTCGATGCTTGGACGGGTGAGCGATGCCGATCTTCGTCTTTTGCGGGTGTTCGCTGCTGTCGCGGAATGTGGCGGCTTCGCTGCCGCGCAGGCGCTGCTCAATATCTCGGAGTCCACCGTCAGCACGCATATGCATGACCTCGAGACTCGCCTCGGCCTGCGGCTCTGCCAGCGTGGTCGCGGCGGCTTTTGCCTGACGGCGGACGGTGAGGCGGTCTACCGCTCGGCCCGCGAGCTCTTCGCTGCTCTCGACCGCTTCCAGACCCATGTCGCATCGCGCCGCCAGCAATTGAGCGGGCCTCTCACGGTCGGCATGCCGGACAGCATCATCTCCCATCCCGAGCTCCCGATCGCCCCGGCGGTCGAGCGCTTCTATGGCCGCGACAATGCCGTCGAGCTGACGCTGCAGGTGCTGACCCCGCGCGAGCTCGAGCGCGGCGTGCTGGCCGGCCAGTTGCAGATCGCCATCATGCCGCGCCACCAGAAGATCGCCGGCCTGCGCTATGAACGGTTGTTCCGCGAGGTGAACTATTTCTATTGCGGCCGCCGTCATCCGATGTTCCATGCGACTGCCCGCAAACCCGATATTGCGGAGATCGCCGCCGCCGGATTGATCGGCCGCGGTTATCTGTCGAAGTTCGACCACCGCTTCTTTGGTGCCTCGCCGCACAAGGCCACGGTGTTTTCGATGGAAGCGGCGGCGACGCTGATCCTCTCCGGCCGTTTCGGCGGATTTCTTCCCTCGCATTATGCCGAACGCTGGGTCGAAAGCGGCGAGATGCGGGCACTTCGGCCGGACGTCCTCACCTATTCCCCGGAATTCGACATGGTCACCCGCAAGGGCGGCGAGCTCAATCTGCCCGCCGAGACCTTTATCGAGGATCTACGGGCTGCCGCCCTTGCCGGGGCACCGGTCAAAGCGAACTTCAACGCTTGACCATGCATCGGCGTGCGCGGACGTGCTGTCGTGATCCTTCTACCGCAGGGAGGAGTAAACATGAAGTTCCGTGAACTGGCGCGGCTCGCCGTGATACTGGCCACGGCCGCCGTCACCGCATCGGCATTTGCGGAACCGGTCAAGGTCGCCACCGAAGCCTCGTTCCCGCCATTCTCCAAGACCGAAGCCGATGGTAGCTATGCCGGTTTCGAGATCGATCTCGGCAATGAGGTCTGCAAGCGCGCCGGCCTCGAATGCGAATGGGTGAAGCAGGATTTCGACGGCATGATTGCCGGTCTTCTCGCCCGCAAGTTCGACATGATCTTCTCTTCCATGTCGATCAAGCCGGAGCGCGAGAAGGTCGCCGACTTCTCGATTCCTTACTACTCCGACAAATACGTGTTCTACGGCAAGAAGGGCTCGATCAAGGACTTCGACAACGATGTCAAGGGCAAGCGGGTCGGCGTCTATGCCGGTGCCACCCAGGACCAGTATGTCCGCAAATATTATGCGGGCGTGATGGAACCCGTCGGCTACGAGAATGCCGACCAGATCCACGCCGATCTGGTCAACGGCCGCATCGACCTCGCCTTCAACGAGCAGCTCCCGGCCAAGGATTTCATGGCTAAGCCCGAGGGCCAGGCCTTCGAGGTCATCCGGGTCATCGAGGACCCGGAGGTGCTTGGCAAGGGTGTCGGCGCCATGTTCCGCAAGGGCGATCCGCTCAAGGCCAAGGTCGACGAGGCGATCCGCGCCGTCTATGCCGATGGCACGGTGAGCAAGCTTCAGGAGAAGTGGATGCCGGGTGCCGACATCCGCGCCGACAAGCTATGG
>JBKOZY010000372.1:0-4174 GCA_046726135.1 Pseudomonadota bacterium
GACCCGCCCGCTCGACCGCCCCGAGGCGCTGCCCGGCAACACCTTCAAGGTGCGCTGGCCCGACACCGATCACGCCATGTACATCACCATCAACGACATCATCCAGGACGGCCGCCGCCGGCCCTTCGAGATCTTCATCAACTCGAAGAACATGGAGCACTATGCCTGGACGGTGGCGCTGACCCGCATGATCTCGGCGGTGTTCCGCCGTGGCGGCGATGTGTCTTTCGTTGTCGAAGAATTGAAAGCGGTGTTCGACCCGAGAGGCGGGCAGTGGATGGACGGGCGCTATGTGCCAAGCCTCCTTGCCGCCATCGGCGGTGTCATCGAGCGGCACATGATCGACACGGGCTTCCTCAAAACCGAAACCGGCGTCACCCTAGGCCTCAGGGCTCGGGCGGTGGGCGAGACAACCGTGCCGGCGCAATGTCCGCGCTGCGGCGAGGCGGCGCTGGTCTTCCAGGAGGGCTGCGCCACCTGTCTTAACTGTGGATATTCTAAATGCTCCTGATTGACGGATCGCTTGGGTTGTTCTATATTTGTTCACATGAACACCCCGGCCCTCTTACCTGCTTCGATCTCCCTAGATCCCACCGCTGAGCCGCGCTTCTGCTACTGGTATGGAGCGTCCGGCCGGCGTTATATCCACTCGATTTACCCGGCCGGCTCCTGCCCGCCGCTGCCCGGCGCCGTGTTCATCGCGGTGAAGCGGACGGGAACGCTCAGGACCGCGTTCGCGACCGGACGCTTCAGCGTCTTTTGGGATCTGGGCGCGGCCTGTGACCTTGCGCGTGGGGCCGATGAACTCCATGTCCACCTCCTCGCGCACGATGATGCCGAGGCGGAGGCGATCGCCGCCGACCTTGCCCAGGCGCTCACTCGACCGCGGAAAGCGCAAGCTCAACCGCCAGCCTTTCAAGCGGGCGGTCATGAATGCCAAGCTCGCGCAGATGCGCGACCGTATTGAGGACATAGTCGCGGCAGGAACCGGATTGGCCGTGACCCTGGATGATGTGGCGCATCTGAGCGGCGTGATCGAGGCGGCCCGCATATTGCGCATGCCGGCGGTCCGCCACATAGGTGAGCGCGGATACCGCTAGCGAGCCGCCGGCGGCGGAGCGCGCCGGAACCATCATCTCGCGATACATCATCGTCACCTGCTCGCGGGCTCTGAGATAAGCGATCGTCTCATCGCGCGCATCGGCCGCGATGCGGAACGCAACGCCGTGGCAGGCGCCGCCGCGGTCGAGCGCCAGAACCAGGCCGGGGCGCTCAGGCGTGCCGCGATACATATATGAGTACATGCACAGGCTGCGATGAAATCCATGCACGATCGCCTGCTTCCGTTCGGTGAAGCGGAAGCCCGGATTCCACATCAAAGACCCGTAGCCAAACACCCAAAAGTCGTGCACAGCCATGCGCCGAGCTTAGCGAAGGAGGGGGCAGGCGGAAATGGCGGCAAGGCGAAGTCATCCCTGGCGCATGCTCTTGCCTCTCGCGCTCGTGGTTACCGTCGCGGCGTTGTGGCTGATCTATTGGACGGTCGCTTCGACCTTGATCGAGAAAGCCTATGTCGATGCCGAGCGCGAACTCCAGGCGCAGGGCGTCTCGCTTGCCTGCCGGGAGGCGAATTGGGGCGGCTTTCCTTTTCGCGTCGAGCGGGACTGCGCGGCTCCCGAAGTGACCGTGCGGCGGAGCGACGGCGACATCGCCGGCTCCGCCTCCCATCTCCTGATCGCGGTTCAGGCATACGATCCGCGTCATGCGATAGCACTCCTCGATGGCCCGACGATGCTCCGTGGCCTGACGATCGGCGAAATTCGCCACGAGCGCGCCTTGGCGAGCGTCAATTTCTCGGACGGCCGCTCCTGGCGTGCTTCGATCGAACTCCCCAAGCCGGTGATCGATGGGATAGGCTCGGCAGACCGGCTGCTTGCCCATGCCCGCGAGACCGGCGGCCCCAATGTCGACCTGGCGTTGTCGGCGGAAGGGCTCGACATCCCTATCGACAGCGGATCGAAACTGGCGATCGACAATTTGGAAATCGCCGCAAGCCTTCCAGAGGACCTTGCGGCCAAGGACATCGCGCGCGCTCTTGCACGGACCGGCAAGGAAATTGCGATCACCAGCCTGTCGGCAAAGCAAGGCGAGCTCACGGTGACAGGCTCTGGCACGATCGGCATCGATAGTGATGGCTATCTCACCGGGCGAATTCCAACCGAGATCAACCGTATAGATCTCCTGTTCGATTTGGTCGAACGGCTTGTCCCCCTCTCCGATGATGACGCGGCGGCCGCCAAAACGCTGATCGATCTGCTCCAGAAGAGCAAGACCGGCGATACTGAACTCGATCTCATCGCCAAGAACCGCAAGCTTTACTGGGGTCCCTTCAAGCTCGCCGATCTCCAGCCCCTATTCTAGAGGGCAGCTCTAAGCTCGAGCGCTTTACCCTCCACCAGCGACCGTCATTCCTCCTCCCCCTCGATGGGGGAGGTGGCGCGCAGCGCCGGAGGGGGTGGGTGGCGAGACGTCAGCTTCAGCGTAAATCCATCCCGCGGTCGCTCGGGCATCACTCATATTCGTCATGACGCCGCCACCACACATAGGGCGGCGTTTGCGGCCATCCTTCGGGCGAGTCCTCCCACTCCTCCTGGCGTCCGAAGGGAGTGAGATCGAGGAATGTCCAGGTGCTGCCGAGCGCCTCAACGCCGCGTCCGGATGTGAAATAGGTGCGGAAGACTTCCTCGCCGTCGCGCAGAAATACGCTGAGGCCGAAGGTTTCGCCTTGATCGGTGGTGACGCCGAAATCGGTATTGAACTCGCTGCCATGCCAAGAAAACCACGGCACCGTCCATCCCATCCGTTCTTTGTAAGCCTCGATCTGCCGGAAGGGCGCGCCGGATACGAGCACGAATGACGTATCACGGGCATGGAGGTGAGAGAGATGGCCGATCTGGTCGGCAAAGAACGAGCAGCCGGAGCAGCCCGCCTCGGGCCAGCCCGGCACGTCGGGTGCGAACATGAAGTGATAGAGGATGAGTTGGCGCCGCCCCTCGAAAAAATCGACTAGCCGCGCTCTGCCCTTTGGACCCTCGAACACATAATCCTTTTCGATCCGCACCATCGGCAGCCTCCGCCTCTCGGCCGCCAACTGATCCCGCGCCCGGGTCTCCGCCTTCTCTTTCGCGAGCAGCTTGTTGCGGGCA
This sequence comes from Pseudomonadota bacterium, assembly GCA_046726135.1. Classification (GTDB taxonomy): domain Bacteria; phylum Pseudomonadota; class Alphaproteobacteria; order Rhizobiales; family Aestuariivirgaceae; genus DATAFF01. Next base: position 3,207 of record JBKOZY010000372.1, read on the forward strand.
GCCTGCCATTCGGCGGCGGACACGATTTTCGGACGCGCAGTCTCTACCATGATATTCGCCTTCGCTTGACTATTCGCAGCCACTCCAAGGACGAGCGGTTGGGACCCGATCCGACAATGGCGCATGAAATCTCTTGGGCAGCGTTGCCCAAACTTCAGCTCTTGGCGGCGCGGCGGCCGAAATCCGGCGCGGGCGTTTCCTGGCCGGCCGCGATGATGCTGCGCCTGATCTCGCGCGAGCGGGTGAACACATTGAACAGCGCCTCGCCGTCGCCCCAGCGGATGGCGCGCTGGAGCGCCGAGAGATCCTCAGAGAAGCGCCCTAGCATCTCAAGCACCGCATCCTTGTTGCTGAGGAAGATGTCGCGCCACATGATCGGGTCCGACGCCGCGATGCGGGTGAAATCGCGAAAGCCGCCGGCTGAGAATTTGATCACCTCGGAATTCGTCACCTCTTCGACATCGGCGGCCGTGGCGACGATGTTGTAGGCGATGAGATGCGGCAGGTGGCTCGTGATGGCGAGAACGATGTCGTGATGCTCGGGGCTCATCGTTTCGACATTCGATCCGCAGGCGCGCCAGAAGTCGGCGAGCTTCTCCACCGCCTCGGGCGCGCTCGTTTGAAGCGGCGTCAGGATGCACCAGCGATTGGCGAAGAGCTCGGCGAAACCCGATTCGGGACCCGACTGCTCGGTGCCCGCCACCGGATGGCCGGGCACGAAATGTACGCCATCGGGTATATGAGGCCCGACATCGCGCACGACCGCAGTCTTGACCGAACCGACATCGGTCACGATCGCACCGGGCTTGAGCGATGGCGCGATTTCCGCCGCAATGGTGCCGCAGGCGCCCACCGGAACGCAGAGGATGACGAGATCGGCGCCTGCCGCCGCCTCCTCCGAGCTCTCGTGGATGCTGTCGGCAAGGCCGACCTCGACCGCCTTGTCGCGCGTCGCCTGGCTCTTGGCA
>JBKOZY010000373.1:0-3168 GCA_046726135.1 Pseudomonadota bacterium
GTCGCAGACCACCTTCAAAGCGCCATCAGTTCGGGTGAATTCACCGAGGGCAGCCAGCTTCCCTCCGAAAAGGACCTTATGGGAAGATTTGGCGTTGGCCGCCCTTCCGTAAGGGAAGCGCTATTTATTCTCCAGCAGCAAGGTTTTGTCGAGATCAGGAGCGGCGCTCGGGCGCGGGTGACGGCACCCTCGCTCAAATTCCTCACCGGCCAGCTCACAGGGCTCGTCAAGCGGGTTTCAGCGACCGCCCAGGGCCAAACTCATATGGAGCAGACGAGGCTTCTCTTCGAGGCGGGCGTCGCCTGGCAGGCCGCCCAGCAGGCGACCGAGGAGGACGTTGCGAGGCTCAAGCGGGCGCTCGATGCCAATACGGCGGCCATGGGCAATACCGGCGAATTCATCCGCACCGATGTTGCCTTTCACTACGAATTGACGGTCATCACCCGCAATCCGATCTTTGCCGCGGTTCATGAAACCCTGGTCCAATGGCTGATCGACCAGCGCACCACCACCATTCACATGCCCGACGCCGACCGCTTCTCGGTGCGCGATCACACCGCTATCTACGAGGCTGTTGCCGCGCATGACCCGATGCGCGCCTTCCATGAAATGACGAGCCACCTGCGCCTGATCAGCCAGCTCTATACGGAATCAAAGCGGCTCTCGGAGGAGATCCTGCGCAATGTGACGCGCGATGTCGCCGCCCGCATCGACCGCGAAATGGATGAAATGTGGGCAGGCTCGCGCGGCAACGGTGCGAAGAGAGGGGCAGGGACATGAGTTCGCGTCGGAGCTTGGCCGCATGACTACTGTGGTACTCGGGGCGGGAGCGGTAGGCACGGCCACCGCCTGGTATCTGAGCAAGGCCGGCCATCAGGTCGAGGTGGTGGAACGCCAGAGCGAGGCCGCACTCGAGACGAGCTGGGGCAATGGCGGCGTCATTCACGCAAGCGAAGTCGAGCCCTGGTCGCAGCCGGGCATGCCGCTCAAGATCCTGAAATGGCTGGGGCAGGAAAATGCCCCGTTGTTGCTGCGCTACGGCGCCATCCCGCATATGTGGCGCTGGGGACTTGAATTCGCGCGCAATTGCACGCCCGAGCGCTTCCGGGCGAATGCCGAGGCCAATCTCGCTCTCGCCCTCTATTCGTTGCGGTCGCTTCAGGAGATCGGCGCTGAAACCGGCATCGAATATGATCGCGCGACCAATGGCGTCATGAAAATCTATCGCTCTCCGCAATCGCTCGACACCGCGCAGCAATCCTGCGAGCGGCTTGCCCGCACTGGACTCCTCTACCAGCGCGTAAATGTGGATCGTTGCATCGAACTTGAGCCGGCTCTGGCGGAGACAGCGCCGACCCTCGCCGGTGCACTCTATTTCGAGCGCGACGAGGTGGGCGACTGCAACAAGTTCACCCAGGGCCTAGCGGCACGATGCGCAAGTAAAGGTGTGCGCTATCACTATGATACCAAGGTCCAGTCGATCGAGACCGCAGGCAACAAGGTCACGGGCGTGGTGACCGACAAGGGCCGCATTGCCGCCGATCTTGTCGTTGCGGCACTGGCAAGCTTCACGCCCGCGCTATTGCAGCCGCTCGGCATTCGCGTGCCGATCTATCCCGTGAAGGGCGTTTCGATCACCTTCCCGCGCGGCGCCTGGAACAGCGCGCCGAGAATGCCGGTCATCGATGACAGCCGCCTCTTCGGCCTCATCCCGATCGGCGACCGCATGCGAATTTCGGGCTCGGCCGAGATCACCGGCTTCGACACCACCCCGGCGATGCCGCGCGCCGACGCGATCATCGCGAATGCGAGTTTCACCTTTCCGCAGCTCTCAGCACATCTTGAGCGCCCTTTGGCGCGCTTCTGGGCGGGGTTGAGGCCGGTGACGCCTGCCGGCACGCCGCTCATCGGCGAAACCCGCATCAAGGGCCTGTGGATCAATGCCGGCCACGGCCATCTCGGCTGGACTCTGGCCTCCGGATCGGGCCGCGTCATCGCCGACCTGATTTCAGGCCGCCGCCCCGAAATACCGCTGCCGTTGACACAAGGTGCCGTGATCGCCAGAGCCGCCTAGGTACAAAAGGGTCAACTGTTGAAAGCCTATTGACATCTCACCGTCTCACACAGCAATCTTTTGCCGAGCAAGTGGCGGTCGCAGCGGTGGGTTGGGGCAGTTCGTCTGGGGAAGTTAACATGCAGCGCCCATTGTCCCAAGGGAAGAATGGCCCGTTAAGCAGTCGCTGCGTCCATGGTCTGTCAGTCAATTCCGGGCACCCATGAACAAGGCAATCCCGCCGGCCGGGGAGGGTGGCCCATCCGAGCATCCGCGCCTGTCGATACGGAATGTGACCAAAACGTTTCCGGGTGTTCGTGCCGTCGACAATGTCTCGCTCGAAGTGCGCCGCGGCGAGGTGCATGCGCTGATCGGCGAGAACGGCGCGGGCAAGTCCACCCTCATGCATCTGGTCGCCGGCGTCTATCAGCCGGACGGCGGTACAATCGAACTCGACGGCGTATCAATCGCGGGCCTCAATGAGCAGGCTGCGGCCGACGCCGGCATCGCCATGGTCTATCAGGAGCGCAGCCTTGTCGGCGCCTTGAGCGTCGCTGAGAATGTCTATGCCGGCCGGCAGCCCGTCAATGCGCTCGACATCATCAAGCGCGGCCCGATGTATGAGGGGACCCGGCGCATTCTTGCCGATCTCGAAGTGGAGATAGATCCCCGCACGCCGGTGGTGCAGCTCTCTCCCGGCCAGCAGCAGATGGTCGAGATCGCCAAGGGACTTTCGCACGAGCTCAAACTGATCATCCTCGATGAGCCAACATCATCCTTGACGATCAATGAAGGCCGCCATCTCTTCCGTGTCATCCGGCGGCTTGCCGCTCAGGGCGTCGCTGTCGTCTACGTCTCGCATCGCATGGCTGAAGTCTTCGAAATCTCCGACCGCGTGACGGTGATGAAGGATGGCCGCGTGACGGGCGTTCGCGAGACGAGGTCCGTGAAGCCTCGGGAACTCATCTCGCTGATGGTCGGGCGCGAACTTTCCTTCGAGCCGGATCCCCGCCGTGCCGCCGCCGATGCCACGGTCGCACTCGAGGTGCGCGACTTGGCCGCTGATCCCGTGGTCTCCGCATCTTTTTCTCTCCGCTATGGCGAGATCGTCTGCC
>JBKOZY010000374.1:0-9790 GCA_046726135.1 Pseudomonadota bacterium
GGCCGAGCAGGCGCCCTTGAACGGCATCGATCCCTGGGCCTCGGTCACCACGACCATGCTTCTGCGGATCGCCGCCGTGACCGCTGAGGGCCTGTCCAGCCGGCTCGCCGAGCTCGGCTTCGCAACCCGCGGCGGGGGCATGCCGCCGCCCCTCGACGCCTTTGCCAGGGCTGGTCCCGGCGCCGAGCGGGACATTGACTACGAGACCTATTACGGCTCGCTCGCGGCGGCAGCCGCCGCCGGTGTCCCGGTTCCGCCACCGGTGCCGACCCCGCCGCCCGCGCCAGGGCAGGCGCAGCCCCCCGGCGCCGCTGTCGCCACTGCGGTGCCGCCGCCACCGGTGACCCCGCCGCCCCCCACGCCGGGGAGTCGCACGGAGATTCGTGCCGTCGCCGTTACCGAGGTGCGCGGCTCGCCGGGCAAGGGCAATGATGAGCTGGTTCAGGCCATGCGCCGGACCCTCACCGAGGCCGGCTGGCCGGTGCTCGAGGCGGAGCGGGCCGACGCCTTCACCATTGTCGGCGAGGTGGCGCTCGGGCCGCCCTCTGGCACCAACCAGCGGGTCCGGGTGGACTGGATCGTCAGGCTGCCTGACGGCAAGGTCGTCGGCACCATAAAGCAGGCAAATGACGTACCGTCAGGCTCGCTCGACAAGGGCTGGGGCGACACGGCCTATTATGCGACCCAGGCTGCCTCCGAGGGCATTTTCCAGGTCGTCAACAGCGTCCGGCAATAAGCTAGGGCAAGATGCTCTAACCGCCAGTTGGCATTTCCTTGATCCGATTGTAATAGACCCGTCATCGTGCGAACGGCGGAGATGGCGCATGAAGATCCTCTGCGGAAATTCCAATCGACCGTTGGCCGAGGCGATCGCCGCCTATCTGCACCTGCCGCTGGCCAAATGCGTCGTCCGGCGCTTCGCCGACATGGAGGTCTTCGTCGAGATCCAGGAGAACGTCCGCGGCGAGGATGTGTTCGTCATCCAATCCACCTCCTTCCCCGCCAACGACAATTTGATGGAGCTCCTGATCATCATCGATGCGCTCCGCCGTGCCTCGGCGCGCCGCATTACCGCCGTCATGCCCTATTTCGGCTATGCCCGGCAGGATCGCAAACCCGGCCCGCGCACCCCGATTTCGGCCAAGCTCGTCGCCAATATGATCGAGCGCGCCGGCGCAGACCGGGTGCTGACGCTCGACCTCCATGCCGGCCAGATCCAGGGCTTTTTCGACATTCCGACCGACAATCTGTTCGCCGGCCCGGTGATGGTCCGCGACATTCGCGAGCGTTTCGATGGCGCCAATCTCACCGTGATCTCGCCTGACGTCGGCGGCGTGGTCCGCGCCCGCGGGCTGGCCAAGCGCATCGGCGCACCGCTCGCCATCGTCGACAAGCGGCGCGAGCGGGCAGGGGAGTCCGAGGTCATGAACATCATCGGCGATGTGCGTGGCCGCAGCTGCATCCTGGTCGACGACATCGTCGATTCCGGCGGCACGTTGTGCAACGCCGCCGAGGCGCTGCTCCAGGAAGGCGCCACCGACGTCTGCGCCTATATCACCCATGGCGTCCTGTCGGGCGGCGCGGTGGCCCGCATCACCGCCTCGAAGCTCAAGGAGCTGGTGATCACCGATTCGATCCAGGCGACCGAGGCGGTGCGGGTGTCGCGCAACATCCGGGTGCTGTCGATCGCGCCGTTGATCGGCGAGGCCGCCGGGCGCACCTCGCGTGAGGAATCGGTTTCGAGCCTGTTCGACTGACTAAGGCAGTCGGCAGATCGGCAGTCGGCGGTGGCCGGTGCTCTTTGCCCACTGCCTATTTGCCTACTGCCTAACTGCCAGGGTTGTATTTGCGCCACTTCGGCGGTATAAGCGCGCCCGCCGGGCGACCGTTCACCCATGGAGGCAGCGCCAGGCCTTGAGGCGGAGCCAATGCGGCTCCGTTTTGAATTTCCAAAGGGCCGAGGAGTTTGGCGATGGCGAAGGTCATTTCATTGAAGGCGTCGGCGCGCAAAAGCGGCAAAAAGGGCGCTGCCCGTGCCGCCCGTCGCGACGGCCAGGTTCCGGGCGTCATCTATGGCGGCGAGAAGGAGCCGCAGCCGGTGGCCCTCGACTATAAACAGTTGTGGAAAGCGGTGGAGACCGGCCGCTTCCTATCGACGCTGGTCGATGTCGAGATTGGCAGCGACAAGGTCCGCGCCATTCCCCGCGACATCCAGTTCGACGTCGTCAGGGACCGCGTCATCCATGTCGATTTTCTGCGCCTTGGCGCCGGTCAACGCATCTCGGTCGCGGTGCCCGTGCATTTCTCCAATCACGAGGCCTCGCCCGGCTTGAAGCGTGGCGGCGTCCTCAACATCGTGCGCCATGAGATCGAGCTCTATTGCCCGGCCGACAACATCCCGGAGCAGATCGAGATCGATCTCACCGGCTGGGAGATCGGCGGCTCGATCCATATCAGCCACGTCAAGCTGCCACCCAATGTGCAGCCGGTGATCAGCGATCGCGACTTCACGATCGCCACCATTGCCGGTGCCGGCGGCAAGGAGGAGGAGGAGCCCACCGTCGAGACGGAGGCCGTTGCCGCGACCCCGACCGCGGAGGTCCCGGCCACCGCCCAGAAAGCACCGGCTGCTGCCGCTGCCGCCGCTCCGCCGGCCAAGGGCGGTGGAGAGAAAGAGAAGAAGAAATAAACCGGCTGCCGGGACCTGCCGGCTCCGCTTGGGAATCGCGTCATGCTTCTCCTTGTCGGGCTTGGCAACCCGGGCCTGAAATATGCTGCCAACCGGCACAATATCGGCTTCGTGACGGTCGATGCCATCGCCCGTCGCCATGGCTTCGGCGCCTGGCGGCGCAAATTCCAGTCCGAGGTGGCGGAAGGCTCGCTGGGCGGCACCAAGGTGCTGGCCCTCAAGCCCCAGACCTATATGAACGATTCCGGTCGCGCCGTCGGCGACGCCGCCCGCTTCTTCCAGATCGCGCCGGACAACATCGTCGTCCTCCATGACGAGCTCGATCTGCCCCTGGGCAAGGTCCGCGCCAAGACCGGCGGCGGCCATGCCGGGCACAATGGCCTGCGCTCGATCGAGGCGCATGTCGGTCCTGCCTTCCACCGTATCCGCCTCGGCATCGGCCATCCCGGCGAGAAGGCGTTGGTCCACCATTACGTCCTGGACGATTTCACCAAGGCCGAGCTGGCGCTTGCCGAGGATCTCGTCCACGCCGTGGCGGTCGAGGCCGATCTGATCGGCCGCGCCGATTTCGCGACGCTGCAGAATCGCGTCCATCTCGCCCTCAACCCGGCATCGCCGCGGCCCGCCGCAGCAAGCGGCGAGCTCCCGGCAACCAGCAAGGAGCGGCAGTGATGGGCTTCAAATGCGGCATCGTCGGTTTGCCCAATGTCGGCAAGTCGACCCTGTTCAACGCCCTGACCCAGACCGCGGCAGCCCAGGCCGCCAACTACCCCTTCTGCACCATCGACCCCAATGTCGGCGATGTCGGCGTGCCCGATCCACGGCTGGCCACCCTGGCGCGGATCGGCGAAAGCGCCCAGATCGTCCCGACCCGCCTGACCTTCGTCGATATTGCCGGCCTGGTGCGCGGCGCCTCGAAAGGGGAGGGGCTCGGCAACCAGTTCCTTGCCAACATCCGCGAGGTCGATGCCATTGCCCATGTCGTGCGCTGTTTCGATGATGGCGAGGTCACCCATGTCGAGGGTCGGATCGATCCGCTCGCCGACATCGAGACGGTCGAGACCGAGCTGATGCTTGCCGATCTCGACAGCCTGGAGAAGCGCACCGTCGCCTTGGAGAAGAAGGCCAAGGGCGGCGACAAGGAGGCGCGGGAGAGTCTCTCGCGCATGGCCCGCGCGCTCGAGCTGCTGCGGGCCGGCAAGCCGGCCCGGCTGGTGAAGCGGGCGCCCGAGGAGGAGCGGGCCTTTCAGGCGCTCGGTCTCCTGACCTCGAAGCCGGTGCTCTATGTCTGCAATGTCGAGGAGGAATCGGCCGAGCGCGGCAATGCCAGTGCGCGCCTGGTCATCGCCCGCGCCGACGCCGAAGGTGCCAAGGCCGTCGTGGTGTCGGCCAAGATCGAGAGCGAGATCGCCATTCTCGGCCCCGACGACCAGCAGGATTATCTCGCGACGCTGGGCCTGACCGAGCCCGGGCTCAACCGCGTCATCCGTGCCGGCTACGACCTGCTCGGCCTCATCACCTATTTCACCGTCGGCCCCAAGGAAGCGCGGGCCTGGACGGTCACCCATGGCACCCGTGCGCCGGAAGCGGCCGGAGTTATCCACACCGACTTCGAACGTGGCTTCATCCGAGCCGAGACCATCGCTTATGATGACTATGTGAGACTGGGCGGGGAGGCTGGCGCCAGAGACGCTGGTCGCTTGCGCCTGGAAGGCCGGGAGTATGTCGTCGCCGACGGCGACGTCATGCATTTCAGGTTCAACCTCTGAGCGTTCGATCGGTTTTGCAACCCAAAAAGGAGAAGAGTTGATGACGCAGTTCCGTTCGCCCTGGCGCTTCGTCTTGCTCCTCGCGGCAGCCACGGCATTCGCCATGCCGGTTGCGAGCTTGCCCGTGCAAGCGTCGGTCTATGACGCCAATATCCTCGGCACGTTGAAGCTCAAGGGATCGCAGCGCGCCCAGGCGCAACGGATCATCTCCCAGAGCCGCAGCCAACGCAGCCGGGTGTTCAAGCGCTACGGCATCAATCCCAATGCCCGCCCCGATATCGGCAAGCTGCAGCGGGCCTCCTCCGAGCTTCTCGCCATCGGCGCCCGCGAGCGGGCGGCGCTGTCGCGCATCCTCAACCCGACCCAGCTGCGCGCCTACGACACGCTCATGTCGCAGGTCCGCTCCCGGGTGATCAGGGCGGCAAGTTGAGCAGCATAGGCAGTAGGCAGTAGGCAGTAGGGAAGAGCACCGGTCACTGCCGGCTGCCTATCTCACGACTGCCCATTTGCCTGATGCCGACTGTACTTGACTTGCCCTCACCCCGGTGGCAGCGAGAGCTACATAAAGCGCGCTGATGGCATCGAGATTATGAAAGCGTCGGCTGCGAGCCCTGTCTGGATGCCGACCAGTCTCCTGAATGCGGCGTAACTGGGAAGCCCGCCTTCGTGGCGGGCTTCTACTGATACTGGGAATTTGCTTCCTTGGACGGCAGCAATTAACCATCGGGCTCGCGAAAAATGGGGAGCTCCTGAGCAATCCCCCATCCCACCTCTTCCCACATTGGGGGAGGGGTGCAGAAGCGCCGGGTGAGGGGCTGCCTACTGCCTATTTGCCTACTGCCCATCTGCTTCCTTCCGCTCCGGATAGAGCGTCAGCAGGCCGTCCTCGCTCGCCGCGCAGATGCCGCGCTCGGTGATGAGCCCGCTGACCAGCCGCGCCGGGGTGATGTCGAAGGCCGGATTGGCCGCCGGGCTGCCTGGCGCCGACAGCTGCACCGACACCATCGAGCCATCGGCACTGCGTCCGGTGACATGGGTCAATTCCTGCACCGAGCGCTCCTCGATCGGGATCTCGCTCAAGCCCTCGCGCACCGTCCAGTCGATGGTGGAATGCGGCAGCGCGACATAGAACGGCACCCTGTTATCCCGTGCCGCCAGCGCCTTGAGATAGGTGCCGATCTTGTTCGCGACATCGCCCGTTCGCGTCGTCCGATCGGTGCCGACGATCGCGAGATCGACCTTGCCATGCTGCATGAGATGGCCGCCGGCATTGTCGGCGACGATGGTGTGCGGCACGCCATGGGCGCCGAGCTCGAAAGCGGTGAGTGCTGCCCCTTGATTGCGCGGCCGCGTCTCGTCCACCCAGACATGGACCTCGATGCCTTCGTCATGCGCCATATAGATCGGCGCCAGCGCCGTCCCCCAGTCGACCGTCGCCAGCCACCCGGCATTGCAATGGGTCAGAACATTGACCGGCCGCGCCGGATGGTTGACCGCGACCTCGCGAATCAGCCGGACCCCATGGGCGCCGATCGCCCGGCAGGTCGCGACATCGTCATCGGCAATCTCGCCGGCCCGTGCATAGGCGGCCGCCACCCGCTCGGCGCGCGGCCGGTTGCGCACCGCGGCAATGATTTCCTCGACCGCCCAGGCCAGATTGACCGCCGTCGGCCGCGTCCGCTTGAGCCGCGCCGCCGCCCGCTCCAGCGCCTCGTCGGAGGAATCCTCCCGGAGCGCCAGGCAGAGCCCATAGGCGGCGGTGGCGCCGATCAGCGGCGCGCCGCGCGTCTGCATGGTCTCGATCGCCCGCGCCGCATCCTCGCAGCTCGTCAGCGTCAGGATCTCGACGGCATGCGGCAGCCGCGTCTGATCGAAAATGTGGACGGACCAGCCATCATTATCCACCCATATCGAGCGGTAATGCTTGCCGGCGATCTTCATGACCGTCACTCTCCTTCGAATTCGACCAGCGTATGCACCTTGACGCCCTTCTTCCTGAGCTTCGCCGCCCCGCCGAGATCGGGCAGGTCGATGACGAAGGCCGCCGCCACCACCTCGCCACCGGATTTGCGGATGAGATCGATGGCGGCATTGGCGGTGCCGCCGGTCGCCACCAGATCATCGATCAGCAACACCCGGTCGTTGCCGTGAATGGCATCGGCATGGATCTCGATACGATCGACGCCATATTCAAGCGAATAATCCTGGCCGACCACCTTTCCGGGGAGCTTGCCCTTCTTGCGGATCGGCACGAAGCCGCGCCCCAGCACATGCGCCACCGCCCCGCCGAGAATGAAGCCGCGCGCCTCGATGCCGGCCACATAATCGATATTGCCCTTGAGGAACGGCCAGCTCAGCTCGTCGACCGCCGCCCGGAACCCATGGAGATCGGCGAGCAGCGTGGTGATGTCGCGGAACTGGATGCCGGCCTTGGGGTAGTCCGGAATGGTGCGGATATAGCGCTTGATGTCAAAGCCGTTCCTGAGATCCATGGGTCTTGCCTTCAGCGGTTGAGCACCCGCCCGGCCACTGCATCGAGCTTGGCGACAAGCTGCGGATCGCGCTTCTCCGGGGCGGTGATGATGGCATGCTCGAGCGCCCGGTCGGACCCGATCGGGCAGGGCTCGTGCTCGGGCGGGAAGCTCAGGGCGATCTCGGTGACGAGGTGCGAGGCGTTGCCGGAATTGGCGCGCACCACATCGAGGATCGCCTGGATGTCGACCGTGCCGTGGCCGGGGTGCCATGAATCGAAGTCGGTCACCATCGCCACAGTGGTGTAGCAGAGCTCCGCCTCGCGGGCGAGCTTCGCTTCCGGCATGTTGGTCATGCCGATGACATCGCAGCCCCATTGGCGATAGAGCTTCGATTCGGCGATGGTGGAGAATTGCGGTCCTTCCATGCACAGATAGGTGCCGCCGCGATGGCAGCTGATGCCGGCCTTCCGCGCTGCCGCCTCGACCCGGTCGGCAAGCCGCGGCGAGATCGGCTCGGCCAGCGACACATGCGCCACGCAGCCGGTTCCGAAGAAGCTCTTCTCGCGCGCAAAGGTTCGGTCGATGAACTGATCGACGATGACGAAGGTGCCCGGCGGCAGATGCTCGCGAAACGAGCCGCAGGCCGAGATCGACACGAGGTCGGTGACGCCGGCCCGCTTCATCGCATCGATGTTGGCCCGATAGTTGATCGCGCTCGGCGGGATGCGATGGCCGCGACCATGGCGCGGCAGGAACACCACCTTGATCCCATGGATCGTCCCGATGCGGAATTGATCCGAGGTCTCGCCCCACGGCGAGGCGATGGCCTCCCAGTGGGAGCCGTCCATCGCCATGTCATAGACGCCGGAACCGCCGATCACTCCGAGCACTGATTTGGTCATGACAGCGGATGTCCTCTTGTCGATGGGCAGAGGCCACAGGCAGTAGGCAGTAGGCATGAGGCAGCCGGGAAGAGCGCGCACACGACCGACTGCCTAATGCCTACTGCCTCCTCACGGCTCATGCCTCCCCCAGATCCGCCGCTTGACCAGATAGAGCAGCACCGCGAACACCGCGAGATAGACCATCACCTGGAAGCCGATGCGCTTGCGCTCCTCCATCTTCGGCTCGCCCGCCCAGGCGAGGAAGGCCGACACATCCCTCGCCATCTGGTCGACGGTCGCCGGGGTGCCGTCCGCAAAGGTCACGCTGCCCTCGGTGAGCGGCGGCGGCATGCCGATCCAATGACCGTTCTCGAAATAGGGATTGTAGTGCTTGCCCTCGGGCGCCTCTGCGGCAAGCTCCGGCGGCGGGTCCTGATAGCCGGTGAGGACCGAATAGACATATTCCGGCCCGCCCATGCCCTTGATGAGCTGGGTCGTATAGAGCGTCTTCAGGCTCCCCGACCAGCCGGCGCGCATCTTGGTGATCAGCGACAGGTCCGGCGGCAGCGCCCCGCCATTGGCTGCCCGCGCCGCATTGTCGTTGGGGAACGGCTTGGTGAAAGCGTCGGACGGCAGCGCCGGGCGCTCGAACATATTGCCCGAGGCATCCGGCCCGTCGGTCACCTTGTACTCCGCCGCAATCGCCTTGACCTGCTCCGGCGGAAACTCCGGTCCGCCTGGCTCGCCGAGATTGCGATAGCGCATGAGCGACATCGAATGGCAGGCGGAACACACTTCCTTATAGACCTGATAGCCGCGCTGCACCTGCGCCCGGTCGAACGTGCCGAACGGTCCCTCGAAGCTGAACGCCACGTCCTTGGCGGGGAGCTTCTCGTCGGCGGCAAACGCCGGCACGAGCTGAGCCGTGAGGCCAAGCAACGCTATGGCAAGAAAAGGGATCAGGCGGCTCATGATCGGCACCTCAAGCCCCCTCACTCGGCGGCACGAAATTCGGACCGCGGCGGCAGCACCGCCTCGGAAATGGATGCCGGCACCGGTCGCGGCACCTCGAGGAAGCCGACCAGCGGCACGATCACCAGGAAGTGCAGGAAGTAGTAGGCGGTGGCGATCCGCCCGATGGTCAGCCACGCCCCTTCCGGCGGATTGGAGCCGACAATCCCGAGAATGATGCTGTCGATCACCAGGAGCCAGAAGAACTGCCGATAGACCGGCCGGTAATTGGCCGAGCGCACCTTCGAGGTGTCGAGCCATGGCAGCGCGAACAGGATCAGGATCGAGCCGAACATCGCGATGACGCCAAGCAGCTTGTCGGGAATCGAGCGCAGAATGGCGTAGAACGGCAGGAAGTACCATTCCGGCACGATATGCGTCGGAGTCACCAGCGGATCGGCCTTGGCATAGTTGATCGGGTGCCCGAGATAGTCCGGCGCGAAAAACATGAAGGCGGCGAACAGCAGCAGGAACACCACGATCGCATAGAGATCCTTCAGCGTGTAGTAGGGGTGGAACGGCACCGTGTCCTGCCCCGACTGGACCTCGACCCCGACCGGGTTGTTGTTGCCCGGCACATGCAGCGCCCAGATATGCAGGAACACCAGCCCCACCAGCGCGAATGGCAGGAGATAGTGCAGCGAGAAGAACCGGTTGAGGGTTGGATTGTCGACCGAATAGCCGCCCCACAGCCAGGTCACGATCGATTCCCCGAAGAACGGAACCGCCGAGAACAGATTGGTGATCACCTTCGCCGCCCAGAAGCTCATCTGGCCCCATGGCAGCACATAGCCGAGGAACGCCGTCGCCATCATCACGAGCAGGATCAGCACGCCGATCATCCACAGCACCTCTCGCGGCGGCTTGTAGGACCCGTAATAAAGGCCGCGAAAGATGTGGATATAGACGGCGAGGAAGAACATCGACGCGCCGACCTGATGCATCTTCTGGATGATGTTGCCG
>JBKOZY010000375.1:0-4109 GCA_046726135.1 Pseudomonadota bacterium
CGGCAAAGCTGACGGCGCGCCGCGGTGCCCCGAGCGCCAGCGCGGCGGCGACATAATAGACCACCTGGGCCATGATCCGCGCCCAGTTGATCGAGTTGACGCCGACGAGCCGCATCTTGTCGCTGAACTGCCGGTCGGCAAACATCGCCTTGACCAGCGCCTGGGCGTCGTCGAACGTCCCCTCGATGGCGATATTGTGAATGTTGGCGGCATCCTGCGTCGTCATCTGGCGGCGCTGCACCGCGCTCACCCGCTCATGCGGATGCAGCATGAAGAGCGCGATGCGCCGGCTGTCGCGGAAAGCCTCGATGGCTGCCCCGCCGGTATCGCCCGATGTCGCACCCACGATGGTGACCCGCTCGCCGCGTCTGGTCAACGCCCAGTCCATCATCGGCGCCAGCAGCTGCATGGCGATGTCCTTGAAGGCGAGGGTCGGACCGTGGAACAGCTCGAGCAGCCACAGATTGGCATCGAGCTGCTTGAGCGGCGTCACCGCCGGATGACCGAACCCGGCATAGGCCTGCTCGATCATGGCGCGGAAGTCGGCGCGCGGTATGGCACCGCCGATGAAAGGCGTCATCACCGCTTCGGCGATATCGACATAGGAAGCGCCACCGAGCGCGCTCAGCTGCTCGGGCGTCAACTGCGGCCAGCTCTCCGGCACATAGAGGCCCTGATCGCTCGCCGGGCCGCCAAGCAGCACGTCCTCGAAGCCGATGACCGGCGCTTCGCCACGCGTCGAGATGTAGCGCAAATTCGTTCCTGTCCTAGAGGCCTGACGTGAGCGGCAACTCGGCAACAGTAGCCGCGGGCCCAATCGCCTTCAAGCGCGGCCGCTGCGCCGCGTTTCGCGAAGCGCCAGCACCGCCATGATGGCGAGTGCCGCGGCGAGACCGAACCAGGTGAGCGCATAGGACAAATGGTTGTTGGGGATGGCGACCACCGGCACGACAGGCCGCGGCGCATCGCTCCCGCCGACCGGCGCCCCCGCGAGCTGGACGAACACCGGCGCAACCCGCGCCGCCGACGGGCCGGCGCTGGCTGCCGCCATTGCCGGAAGGTCCCACCAGAACCAGCGATTGCGACTGGCATCATTGGCTGGCGCAAATGCCGCCTTCTTGGCCGGCGGCTGGCGCGCGAAGCCGGCGAGCGCCAGCGGTGCTGCCGGCGGCGCACGCGCCGCGACGTCCCGGCCGCTCATCTCCGGCAGAAAGCCGCGATCGACCATGACCAGCACGCCATCCTCGCTGAGGAACGGCGAAACGATCTCCCATCCCGGTCCGTAGGCCGTGCTGAACAGGCGAAGATCCTTTCCCCCGACAAAGCGCCCCGCGAGGGTGACCGGCCGATAGTCGGCGGTCTTGCCGGCGCCGATCTCGGACAGAACTGTCGAGAGCGCGACAGGCGCCGCCGCGAGCTCGGCCTTCCTTTCGGCGATCAGCGCGTTCTTCCATTGCAGCCGCTCGAGCTGCCAGACCCCGAGCGTGCAAAGCATGATGACGCCGAGAACCGCGGCGATGACGAACGACAGCGTCCGGGGCTGCGCCGCCATTTTCGCTAGAGCATCATGCTCTAATGGCCTGCTGCGGCGCTCTCTGCCCCGCCTGCGCCGCCGCCCCAGACATAGATGCAGGAGAACAGGAACAGCCAGACGACATCGACGAAGTGCCAATACCAGGCGGCCGCTTCGAAACCGAAATGCTTCTGTGGCGTGAACTGGCCTTGCATCGCGCGGATCAGGCAGACGATGAGGAAGATGGTGCCGACGATGACATGGAACCCGTGAAACCCGGTCGCCATGAAAAACGTCGAGCCATAGATGTTGCCCCCATGCTCGCGGCTGAACGCAAAGGCGGCATGGCCGTATTCATAGGCTTGCACCGAGGTGAACAGCAATCCGAGCACGACCGTCAGCGCCAGGCCCCAGACCAGCCCGCGCCGATCATTGTGCAGAAGCGAGTGATGCGCCCATGTCACCGTGGTGCCCGAGGTCAGGAGGATCAGGGTGTTGAGCAGCGGCAAGTGCCACGGGTCGAACGGCACGATCCCCTTTGGCGGCCATTCGCCGCCGGTGACCTGCGCCCGCGCTTCCTGAATCGCCGATCCCGGAAACAACGCTGCATCGAAGAACGCCCAGAACCACGCGACGAAGAACATCACCTCCGATGCGATGAACAGCAGCATGCCGTAGCGCAGATGGAGCTGCACCACCGCCGTGTGGTCGCCGCGATGCGACTCGCGGATCACATCGCGCCACCACATGAACATGGTGTAGAGCACGACCACCGACCCTGCCAGCATGACCCAGATCGGCCAGATGCTGTGCATCCAGTTGATCGCCCCGATCGCCATGATGAAGGCACCGGTCGCGCCGACCGCCGGCCAGGGGCTCGGATCGACAAGGTGATAGTGGTGGTTCTTGGCATGGGTCTCGGCCATGGCCGTGCTCCGGTCAGTTCGCTTTGCTGTCCGACGGCGACGGCGAGGCGGTCGCCTCCACCAGGGCTTTGTCCGCCGGATAGAAGGTGTAGGAGAGGGTGATGGTGGTCAGCTTCTTGAGGTCGATATCGTCATTGATGGCCGGGTCGATGAAATAGGCCACCGGCATCTCGACGCTCTGGCCGGGCTCGAGGCGCTGTGCGGTGAAGCAGAAGCATTCGATCTTGTTGAAGTAGCTGCCGGCCTTGTGCGGCGTCACATTGAACACCGCAATGCCGACCTGCGGCTTGTCTGAGAGGTTGGTGGCGCGATAGAAGGCGAGCCCCTGCTCGCCGATCTTGAGCTGCTGCGCGCGCTGCGCCGGCTCGAACCGCCAGCTGATCCCCGGACCGACATTGGCATCGAAATCGATGGTGAGCGTTCGCGCGAGCACCGTCTCGGGCGCCACGCTGGCGCGCCGCGTCGTCCCCTCATAGCCGGTGACCTGGCAGAACACCCGGTAGAGCGGCACTGCGGCGAAGGAGAGCGCCGTCATGCCGGCAACCAGCGCGGCACAAAGCACGACCACGAGAGGGTTCCTCGACCGGCGCGGACTGCTCGTTGCGAAGAGAGACATCGGGCCGCACCCCTTAAAAGGCACGGTCGGCGACATTGCCGCCGAGGCGCACGATGGTGGTGATGAAGAACAGGACCGCCATGGCCGCCAAGGCAAGCGCGATGGCGATCGACCGGCTGCGCCGCCGGCGCTCCTGTTCCTCGGGCGCAAGCCCGGCGCGCTCCGATTCGCCGGTCATGTCAGGAAGTCCGCGAGCGGGGCGAATGGCGCGACGCCCAGCCCCCGCTCGATCAGGAGCACCAGGAACAGCGCAAACAGGTAGAACAGCGAATACGTGAAGAGCCGCTTTGCCGCGCGATTGGCGTTTCGCCCGTCATGGTCGCGGCGCACCGCATAGGCGAGACCGAGGAACACGGCCGAAAGGACGAGCGCCGATCCGGCATAGAGCCACCCCGCAACCCCGGCCAGCGCCGGCAGCACCGACACCGGCAGCATCACCACCGAATAGATCAGGATCTGCCGCCTTGTCTCCTCGGTGCCGGCCACCACCGGCAGCATCGGCACGCCGGCCCGCGCATAATCGCCGGTGCGATAGAGCGACAGCGCCCAGAAATGCGGCGGCGTCCACACGAAGATGACGAGGAACAGCGTCAGGCTTGCGAGATCGAGCGAGGCGGTCACCGCGCTCCAGCCGATGATCGGCGGGAAGGCGCCGGCAGCGCCGCCGATGACGATGTTCTGCACCGTCAGGCGCTTCAGCCACATGGTGTAGATCGCGACATAGAAGAAGATGGTGAAGGCAAGGAGCGCTGCTGCCGTCCAGTTGACCAGCGTCCCCAGCATGAACACCGATGTGCCGGCAAGGAACAGCCCGAAAGCCAGCGCTTCGCCGGGCTTCACCCGGCCCCGCGGAACCGGCCTGAGCGCCGTGCGCGCCATCAAGGCGTCGATGTCGGCATCGTACCACATATTGAGGGCACCCGCCGCCCCGGCGCCGATCAGGATGCACAGGATCGCCACCGCCGCCACCCAGGGGTGGACCGTCCCGGGCGCCAATGTCAGACCGACAAATGCCGTGAACACCACGAGCGACATCACCCGTGGCTTCAGGAGC
>JBKOZY010000376.1:0-4911 GCA_046726135.1 Pseudomonadota bacterium
GTGTCGGGATCGGCGCAATCACCGAGTGGGAGCGCATCGAGGCCTATGTCACGCACGGTCGGCTCTTCCGCCCCCAGCCAGGCGAGCTCGAGCGGTTGGCGAATCGCTATCGGCTGTGGCGTGAAACCTATACCCGGCTGAGGTCGCTCTACCCGCGGCTCGCGTGATCAGCCTGCCTGATTTATGCGCAGTGCAGCGAACAAATCTCAGGCTCCTGCTATCGCATTGCGCAGGCTTGAAAAAAACCCTGCTGCATCGCACAATATCGATTGTCAGGCAAGGTCCGGCCGACTAAGCCTGGATTCGCATTTGCCCGAACGTCGCCAGTCCTCCTGCGAATGTTCGGATTCCTTGAGTCGGCCGGTACACCCCCGGCCGCTTTTTTTAGTCCAGCGCACTCGCCTGATAGTGGGCGCGATCGAGCCAATCGCTGGCGATGTCGATTCCCCAGCCGGGTCCATCGGGGATCTGCACCTTGCCGTCTTTCACGGCCAGAGGCGTCGCCAGCAGACCCACCTCCCAGGGATAATAATCGGGGCCCTCGATCGAAAACTCGACATAGGGCCCGGCATTGGGCAACGCCCCCATGACATGCAGCGTAAATACCGTGACGAGGCTCTGGTTTGCCGAGTGCGGCGTGACCGGAAAGTGCGCCTCCCTCGCCATCTTCGCCACTTTGAGCAGGCGGCAGATGCCGCCGATGTAACAGACATCCGGCTGGACCACATCGACCGCCCCCAGATCGATCATGTGGCGCCAAAGAGTCAGGTCGCAATCCTGCTCGCCCCCGGTCACATCGAGGCTGAGCGCCTCGCGCACCTGGCGCGTCCAATGATGCTCCCAATAGGGGCATGGCTCCTCGAAATGGACCACCCCGCTATCTTCGAGCATGCGGCCGACCTCGATCGCCCGTTTCGGGGTGTAGCAGCTATTGGCATCGACCAGCAGTCGAACATCGTCGCCGAGGGTCCGGCGGATCAGCGGAACGATGGTGTCGGTGCGGCCCGGCCATTCGTCCTGGTCATGACCGCACTCCCTGCCGACCCGGAACTTGAATGCCTCGTAGCCGAACTGATCGCGGAGCACGGCAAAGCGCCGAGCCTCATCCTGCGGGGTGATCTCGCCCCGTTTCATGCTGGAGGCATAGACCGGAAACCGGCGCGGCGTTCCACCCAGAAGCGTGCACACGCTCTTGCCGGCTCGCTTGCCCTTGAGGTCCCACAGAGCGGTGTCGAGCCCCGCCAATGCGCGGAAGAGGTAAGAACCGGGGTATTTGTGCTCGCGCTCGGGGATCAGCGCCACCAGCCGCTCGATCTCCTCCTCGTCTTCACCAAGGGCCCAGCGCGCCACCTGGCGATGAAAAATCGTGCAGGTGATGTCGGCATTGTAGGGCGACACCTGACCAAACCCCTGTGCGCCATCCTCAGCGGTCACCCGCACAAAGCCGACATCGGGAGTCGAGAAGGTCTCGAGGCGCTTGATCTTCATCCACCTTCCCCAACGGAAATTCCGGTACCCGGGGAAAGTAGCGGAAACCGACTGCTTCCTGGAAGGGCGAATGTCTGGCGATTGTCATTGCCGCCAGCTTCGAACTACTGTGCCGGTTGCAATGAGGGCAGCCCGGCGGACGGAGCATGGCGTCGCGTTTCCAGAGAAATGTGCTGACCGGTCTTCTGACCGTGGTGCCCCTGTGGGTCACCTGGATCGTCTTCGAATTCGTGCTCGAGCTTCTGGCACGCTTCGGCAGCCCGGCGGTCAATTGGTTGGCGCGGCAGTTCGATACCGAGGGCAGCGTCGTCTCTGCCTGGCTGCTCGATCCGTGGTTTCAGTGGACGCTTGCCATCGTCATCACAATTCTCGGACTCTACTTCCTCGGGCTGGCAGCTTCTTTCGTCATCGGCCGCAAAATCATCAGCTGGATCGATTCGACCCTCGAGCGATTGCCATTCGTCAAGAAGGTCTATGGCGCAACCAAGCGGCTGGTCGATGTCATGAATGTCCGGCCCGATCAGACGCAGCGCGTGGCGCTGATCGAATTCCCGATGCCGGGGATGAAAGCCGTCGGCCTGATCACCCGCACCATGACCGACCGCGATACCGGCGAGCAGCTTGCCGCTGTTTTCGTGCCCACCACACCCAATCCGACCTCGGGCTATCTCGAGATCCTTCCAATGTCCAAAGTCGTGCTCACCGATCTCAGTTTCGATGAGGCGATGAGCTTCGTGATCACCGGCGGCGCGGTCGGCCCGGACCGGATTCTGTTCTCGGGAAGAGAGCGCCGTGATT
This sequence comes from Pseudomonadota bacterium, assembly GCA_046726135.1. GTDB lineage: Bacteria > Pseudomonadota > Alphaproteobacteria > Rhizobiales > Aestuariivirgaceae > DATAFF01. The sequence goes on from JBKOZY010000376.1 coordinate 2,287, forward strand.
CGGTGAGTCCGGCGCCCGCCGAGCCCGTCCGGACGTTGCGAGAGCGTCACTAATCCCCGCCTGATTCAAACCCGCCGATCGCTGACCGAGCAACAGTCGCGGATTCGACGGCAACGGCTGCATGCCAGGGCCAACCCATTGGAGTTGCTGATCTTAGTTGCTTCCTTTAAACTGGCCCAAACTCCGCCGGAAAGCTGCTTGATCATACGTCTGCGACAATCAGCCTGACGCGAGCTGTGCAAATGACACCAAATTAATGAGACGTCCAGACCGGCTCGTGATCTGCTGTCCCGCAGCGCGAAGAAACCTTCGCCGCGTTCCCAAGTTGTGCTAGGGACCCAACCGAAGCGACAAGGCCATGCTCGAACACAACGACCTGTTCTCGTCATTTGCCAAGTCTTACGACTCCAGGCGCGAGACAGAGATGTCGCTGTCGGATTATCTGGCGGGTTGCCGCGACGACCCAATGATGTATGCCGGAGCTCCGGAGCGCATTCTCGCGGCGATCGGCGAGCCTGAACTCGTCGACACTTCGCGGGATCCCCGGTTCGGCCGAATCTTCATGAACCGGACGATCCGCGTCTACCCGGCATTCTCGGAGTTCTACGGCATGGAGGAGACGATCGAGCGGATCGTCAGCTTCTTCCGCCATGCGGCGCAGGGTCTGGAGGAGCGAAAGCAGATCCTTTATCTGCTCGGGCCGGTCGGCGGCGGCAAGTCCTCTCTCGCCGAGCGACTCAAGGCGCTGATGGAGGCCCATCCGATCTATGTGCTCAAGGCTGCCGGCCAGACCAGCCCGGTGTTCGAGAGCCCGCTTGGCCTGTTCGATCCGGAGCAGATGGGCGAGAAGCTCGAGGACCGTTATGGGATCCCGCGTCGCCGGCTCAACGGCCTGATGAGCCCTTGGGCAGTGAAGCGCCTGGACGAGTTCGGCGGCGACATCTCCAAGTTCAAGGTGATCAAGGTGAGGCCGTCGCGGCTGCGCCAGATCGCCGTCAGCAAGACCGAGCCGGGCGACGAGAACAACCAGGACATCTCCTCGCTGGTCGGCAAGGTCGATATCCGCAAGCTCGAGACGCTGCCGCAGAACGATCCGGACGCATACAGCTACTCGGGCGGCCTCAACCGCGCCAATCAGGGCATCCTCGAATTCGTCGAGATGTTCAAGGCGCCGATCAAGATGCTGCATCCGCTGCTTACCGCGACGCAGGAGGGCAACTATATCGGCACCGAGAATATCGGCGCCATTCCCTTCTCCGGCATCATCATGGCGCACTCCAACGAAGCGGAGTGGCAGAGCTTCAAGACCAACAAGAACAACGAAGCCTTCATCGACCGCATCTATGTCATCAAGGTGCCCTACTGCCTGCGGGCCACCGAAGAGCAGAAGATCTATGAGAAACTGATCCGCGGCTCCGAGCTTGCCGATGCGTACTGCGCCCCGTCGACGCTCGAGATGCTGGCGCGCTTCTCGGTGCTGTCGCGGCTGCGCGAGCACGAGAACTCCGGGATCTTCTCGAAGATGCGGGTTTATGACGGCGAAAGCATCCGCGAGGTCGACCCGCGCGCCCGCAGTCTCCAGGAATACAAGGATGCGGCGGGCGTCAATGAGGGGATGGACGGCGTCTCGACGCGCTTTGCCTTCAAGGTGCTGGCCGCGACCTTCAACCATGACACGATCGAGGTTGCAGCCGATCCGGTGCATCTCATGTATGTGCTGGAGCAGCACATCCGTCGCGAGCAGCTGCCGGCCGAGACCGAAAAGCGCTATCTCGAATTCATCAAGGCCGAGCTCGCGCCGCGCTACGCCGAGTTCATCGGCCACGAGATCCAGAAGGCCTATCTCGAATCCTATCACGATTATGGGCAGAACCTGTTCGACCGCTATGTCGATTATGCCGATGCCTGGGTCGAGGATCAGGACTTCAAGGATCCCGACACCGGTCAGCTGCTCAATCGCGAGCTGCTCAATCAGGAGCTGACCAAGATCGAGAAGCCGGCGGGAATCGCCAATCCCAAGGACTTCCGCAACGAGGTCGTGAAGTTCGCCCTGCGCTCTCGCGCTTCAAACCGCGGCCGCAATCCGTCATGGACCAGCTATGAGAAGATCCGCGAGGTGATCGAGCGGCGGATGTTCAGCCAGGTCGAGGAGCTGCTGCCGGTCATCAGCTTCGGTTCGAAAAGGACAGCGAGACGGAGAAGAAACATGCTGAATTCCTCGAGCGTATGGTCGCTCGAGGCTACACGGAGCGGCAAGTGCGCCGTCTGGTGGAATGGTACATGAGGGTGAAACAGGCCGGCTGATTCACATCGCTCCGGAGTGGAGATAGATGCATATCGTCGACCGTCGCCTCAATCCCGGTGGAAAGAGCCTCGCCAACCGTCAGCGGTTTCTGAGGCGGGCCAAGGCCCTGGTGCAGCGGGCCGTGAGGGACAGCACCAAGGAGCGCGACATCAAAGGCCTCGATCAGGGCGGCGAGATCTCGATCCCGATCGATGGCGTGCGCGAGCCGTCCTTGCGCCGCGACAGCGAGACCGGCTCCAAGGACTACGTGCTCCCCGGCAACAAGCGCTTCATCGAAGGTGACACGATCGAGCGGCCAAGCGGTGGCCGCGGCGGCCGCG
>JBKOZY010000377.1:0-4541 GCA_046726135.1 Pseudomonadota bacterium
AACCAGACCGGCATCTCGACCATTGCCAAACTGATGCCGGACTGCCTGATCCTGTCCGATGCCGACAACCACAATTCGATGATCGAGGGCATCAGGCAGTCGGGCGCCGAGAAGCGCATCTTCCGCCACAATGATGTCGCCCATCTCGAAGAGCTGCTGCGCAGCGAGCGCATCGAACGTCCGAAGCTGATTGTCTTCGAGAGCCTCTATTCGATGGGCGGCGACACGGCGCCGATCCAGCGCATCTGCGAACTTGCCGAACGCCATGGTGCGATGACCTATCTCGACGAGGTTCACGCTGTTGGGATGTACGGTCCGCGGGGCGCCGGAATCGCAGCGCGCGATGGCGCCATGGACCGGATCGACGTGGTCGAAGGGACGCTCGCCAAGGCGTTTGGATGCCTCGGCGGCTACATCGCCGGAAATGCAGCGTTGATTGATGCCGTGCGCTCCTATGCGCCGGGCTTCATCTTCACGACGGCGCTGCCGCCGGCCATCTGCGCGGCTGCTAGCGCCGCGATCCGGCATCTCAAGAGCTCGCAGGCCGAACGCGATCTCCAGCAGGACCGCGCACGCCGTGTGAAGGAGGCGTTGCGAGGAGCCGGGCTGCCGGTCATGCTCAGTGACACGCATATCGTACCACTGCGCGTCGGCGACCCCGAGAAATGCAAGGCGGCGAGCGACCTTCTCCTCCGTGAGTACGGCATCTATATTCAACCCATCAACTATCCAACCGTGCCGAGGGGAAGCGAAAGGCTGCGCATCACGCCTGGACCATTCCATGACGAGGTTCTGATCGAGCGGCTCGTCGCGGCACTCGTGGCGGTGTGGGAGCACCTGGATCTCAGCCTCGAGGAGCCGCCGAGTGCGGTCGGGCAATGGCGGCGAGGAGCATGAGATGGTCGCCAAAGACATAGAATTCTCGTTCGCGGCCCGCAGCAAGATGTTGCGCGGCATCGACATTCTGGCGAATGCCGTCAAGGTGACGCTCGGACCCAAGGGTCGCAATGTGGCGCTCGAAAGGGATCACAGCGCTCCCCGCGTCAGCAAGGATGGGGTGACGGTCGCTAAGGAGATCGAGCTTTACGACCGGTTCGAGAATATCGGCGCGCAGATGGTCCGGGAGGTCGCTACCAAGACCTCATATCAGGCGGGTGACGGGACGACCACGGCGGTGGTGCTTGCCCATATGATCGTCAAGGAAGGCGCCAAGGCGGTGGCAGCGGGCATGAATCCCATGGACCTCAAGCGGGGCATCGACCGCGCGGTCGCGGCGGTGGTCGGGGATCTCGCCAGGAATGCGCGAAAGGTCACGTCGAATGACGAGATCGCTCAGATCGGGACGATCTCAGCGAATGGGGACATCGAGATCGGCAGGATCCTCGCCGCGGCGGTGAAGAGAGTGGGCAGCGAGGGCGTCATCGTCGTCGAGGAGGCGAAGTCAACCGACACCGAGCTCGAGGTGGTCGAGGGGATGCAGTTCGACCGCGGCTATGTCTCGCCCTATTTCATCACCAACCGCGAGAAGCTGCTGGTCGAGATGGAAGATGCCTATATCCTGCCGATCGACGGCAAGCTCGCGAAGTTCGACGAATTATTGCCGCTCCTGGAAATGGTGATGCAGGACGGCAAGCCGTTGCTCATTATTGCCGAAGATGTCGAAGGCGACGTTCGCGCCGGGCTCGTCGTCAACAAGCTGCGCAATGGGCTCAAGGTGGGGGCAGTGAAGGCGCCGGGCTTCGGCGAAGTCCGCCGGGCGATTCTGCAGGACATCGCCATCATGACTGGCGGCACGGCCATTTCCGAAGATCTTGGCATCAAGTTCGAGAAGGTGACGCTCGACATGCTTGGCCGGGCGCGGAAAGTGACAGTCGACAAGGCAAGCACGACCATTGTCGGCGGCGCCGGAAAGCCGGAGGACATTGAGAGACGCTGCGAAGCGATCCGGCAGCAGCTCGCCGAAACAACCTCCGACTATGACCGGGAGAAGCTGCAGGAGCGGCTGGCCAAGCTCACGGGCGGCGTTGCGGTGATCCGGGTCGGCGGCGCGACAGAGGTCGAGGTCCGGGAGAAGAAGGATCGGATCGACGATGCGATGAACGCGACGCGGGCGGCCATGGTGGAGGGCATTCTTCCTGGCGGCGGCGTCGCTTTGCTCAGGGCCGTCCAGTCGCTTGATCTGGTAAAGAGCGACAACGATGATCAAAAGGCCGGGATCGATATCGTAAAGAGGGCGATTACCTGGCCGGCCCGGCAAATCGCCATCAATGCCGGCGAGGATGGCTCGGTCGTGATCGATAAGATTGTCGAGGCCCAGTACCACGCCTATGGCTATGACGCGCAAGCCGGTGATTTTGGCGATCTCATTTCGAGAGGCATCATCGATCCCGCGAAGGTCGTGCGATCGGCGTTGCAAGGGGCCGCCTCGGTGGCCGGCCTCATGATCACCACCGAGGTCATGATTGCCGAGCGGCCGACCGGCCGCGAACCGCCGAAGCTGCCGGGCCACGACCATGACCACCTGCACGACATGGAATTTTGAACTTCCACGCCGACACGGTGCTCGCCAAGCATGACGAGAGCTATGCCCAAGGAAGTCGCCGATGCGCTGAAGGCCAAGGACGTCCCCCAGGCCAGACCCGGCGACATCGGCCGAGAAAAACTTTGGCTCTAGGACCTACACCCCCCGCGCCGTGAGGAAACGGGACTCCGACTAAGGACGAAGGGGTGGGGTTAATGGTGACGACATCGGCAGAGAAAAATTCTGGCTGTAGGACCTATACCCCCTATCTTCCGTCATTGCTCGCGAAACGAACCGCATCCCGACAACCTATTGTGGCGTGACCTGCTGATCGTTTCCGGCCTCATGCCGGTGCGTTGTCCGCCGCTCTATGCCGGCAAGGAGGTCCGGTGTTAATCGAATTCGACTCGTTAACTTTGCACCAGTGGTTGGTTTCATTGATCTTTCTTCCCGCCATCAGCTGCGCCTCACGAGCTTGGTGACGAGAGCTAGCGCAGCTCTGTCGAGCACGGCTTCATATCTCTCGAACCGCTCGACATACCGGTTATAGGTCGCCCAGCGCATCCACTTCGGTTTCGGTGGAACGTCCCACTCTTCGGGGTCGAGCTCGCCGATCAGACGCCGCTTGATCTTCTCCATGCCGAGATGAGCCCGATCCAACGGCGTCATAAATTGCGAGCTGTAAGCGACCTTGCCCGGCCAAGCATGCCTGCTGGCGAATTGCTGCGCACCAGGAGGGAGCCATAAAATCGATGCGCGCCTGACCGTCAGCGGGCAGAGGAAGAACCACTGTCGACCGCCAAGATGGCGAGGCAAGGTAGCAAGGGCGATCCGCTGCTCGAGCTCATCAAATCGAATGTAAAACAAGCCTCGGGAATCGCCCGCCATATCGGCGCTGATCCAGGCGCTGGCGATCACCTCGCCGTTGCTGTTAACCAAACGGAGCGAATGAGGCCCAGTGGCCGAACCGGGCACAATCAACCCTCGCCGTGCCAGAACATTGATGTCGAGCTTCAAGGCTTGCTGCTGCAGGCATATGCGCTGCCTGGATCTCGGCAATCTCTCGCCCCCTTCAGTTCAGGGTTAAATCCCATGCCGAACAAAGCGGAAAGACGCGGGGCTTGCTCCAAGTTGGCTGCCACAGCGCGATTGGGCAGGAATGTTGCCTTTCTGCCGACGGCGATTTCGCACGATTTCCCACCCGATAGACGACATGATGGATCACCGCCGCTCAATTCCGGAGCATCTGTTCGGCGACACCATGGAGGGGTGTCACAGCTGTCACAAAGTCACAACTGCGATCAAAAGCCAGCATTTCCGCGGCTCCTATGCTCCGTTGTGACATTGTGACCGTTGTGACAGGGGTCTGGAGCGTCACAAGCAGTGTAGCGGCCGCGCTTCTCTTTCTGCAGCTCGCCGGATTTCCACATCCGGGGGAGCAGCTGACGAACGGCATCATAGGACTGCCCGGTTACATCCGCGATCTCGCGGGGCGACATTGGCTCTCCTGCGCCTCGAAGGGTGCGCAATATCTCGGATCGTGCATCGCTGAGCCGGATCTCGCTTGCGGCGCCGATGATGGTCCATGAACCATCGAGGCGATCGAACTGCACCGCTGCTTGGACCTCATCGATGTCGCAGCCGCGACCATACAATGTGGTGCCTCCCTGGGAGTCTCTGGCGAGCACCAGAACCGTGTCAGCTGCGCCTGTGAGTCCTGTCGAGCCGCTGACTGTGTCGAACGGATCATCGGCAGGCATCTTCCGAGTGTGGTGAAGAACCAGGATGGCGATACCGCGCTCATCTGCCAGCTGCTTCAGCGGCTCGATCGCACGGTAATCGCTGTCATAGAGGGTGTCCTTGTCCCGTGTTTCAGGACGAACCTTCTTGAACACGTCAATGACGATAAGGCGAGTTTCTGGATGGCGATCAACCCATGTTCTGATCATCTCGATGCCGCCACGGTCAAGTCGCGGGCATGCCATGGTGATGTCGAGACGGTCGGGGACAGACCCGCTCG
>JBKOZY010000378.1:0-7918 GCA_046726135.1 Pseudomonadota bacterium
CGCGGGTCTGTTCCTCATCGAGGCCGAACTGTCGGCCGATTGCGGAAATGTCCATCGAGTCCTCCCTTGGCGCGCACCAGCCGTCAGAGCTGGTCTGTTCCAAACGTATCGCAATCACGCAGGTCGGATGCCTGAAGGCCTTGCTTGAACCAGCGAACGCGTTGCGCCGAGCTGCCATGGGTAAAGGCGTCGGGCACGACGTAGCCGGTGCTGCGCTTCTGCAAGCGGTCGTCGCCGATTGCAGCGGCAGCGTTCAAACCCTCCTCGATATCGCCCTGTTCCAGGATCTTCTTCGTGGCGTCCGCTTCCTTTGCCCAGATGCCGGCGAAGCAGTCCGCCTGAAGCTCCATGCGGACCGACAGCTGGTTCGCCTCTGCTTCGGACGACCGCATGCGCGCCTTCGTCACCCGTTCGGCGATGCCGAAGAGGTTTTGAACATGATGGCCAATTTCATGGGCGATGACATAGGCCTCGGCAAAATCGCCAGAGGCGCCCAGCCGCGATTTCATGTCCTGATAGAAGCTCAGATCGATATAGACCTTCTGATCGAGCGGGCAATAGAAGGGACCCATGGCAGACTGTGCCATGCCGCAGGCGGACTGAACATAGCCCGAGAACAGAACCAGATTCGGCTTCTGGTATTGCCGACCCATCTTTCGGAAGATCTCGTCCCAGACCCGTTCAGTCGAGCCGAGCACCCGCGCCACAAAATCCTTCCCGGCATCGGTGTTGACCTCCCGCGAGCCGACTCCACCGCCGGTGTCACCCGGATTGGTGACATCGGTATCGCCGCGAGGGATGGTGTATTCGGTGCCGCTCTGATCGCCTGGAATCTGAACCCCGCCGCGGGTCAAGATATCGGCAAGGTCGATGCCGAACAGCAGCTTGGCAGCGAAATAGATCAAGACGAGCAGCAGGATGGTGGAAAGCCCGAAGCCTCCCCGTCCGCCCATGGGGACGACGATGCGCCGGCCACCGCCCGGGAAGCCGAAGCCGCCTCGGCCGAAGCCACGGCCGCGCTGATCCTCGACTCTGTCGCTGGGATTTTCCTGGTCGAGCCTCACTCTCAGAGTCCTCCATAGCAAATCATTGAGTGGCGGCGAGCCTCGCCGCCAGCGCTTCCATCAGCCTTCGGGCGATCTCGCCCTTATCCAGACGTGACCACGTCTCGAATTGTGCGGGTCGGTCCTGCCTCCTTCAAGAAGCGCGCTGGCATTGGCGAAGAGCTCCTTGCCCGTGCCAATAATGCCGCTCGCCGAGACCGAAAACAGCTGCAGTTCCGACCATTTGCGGCAGGCGGCCAAAAGCATCAACTCGTCATCGGTGTAGGACATGCCTCTCTCGCCCAGAACGCTGGGATGAGAAATCGACCCCGAAACACCGTCCACCCTCGTTATGAGGGTCGGGATCGCCGCCGCTGCGAGTCGGTCGCAGGACAATTGCATGCTTAAGCGCTCGGCACCATTGGACTTTGGTACATCACGTTGAAATATTGGTGATTTCAAGGAAGTTGATGCGACGGCTCAAGCACTACATCACTTGGCTTCTGTGGCCATCGAGAAGCGATCGAGCACCCACAGCCATGTTCCATCAGACTGGCGGCGTGCCACTTCACCGGTCACGGTGCCATCGGCAAGACGCGTGGAGGTGAGCGCCAAATCTCCAGCGATGAGCGCAGGCTGCTGCACTCCGGATTGGAACTTTCGACCGCTTGCCGTGTATTCTGCGAAGTATTTGCGGATCGCTTCCCGTCCTTCAATCAGTCTCCCATCGGAGGAATCGACAACGGCATTTGCCTCGTAGAGCGCCACCATCGCATCGACGTCTCCGGCCCATTGACGGGCGACTAGCAGGCGTTCAAGGTCCTGTGGATTGCGTGCATGTTCACGAATTGACTGGTCGGCCATTTATCGCTCCTTCGAGCCTGATTTGGTCGTTTCAGCACGCACAGAATAACCCCACTCACGCAGTCAGGAGAGCCATCAAATGAGAGCGATCGATAAATCCGATTGGGCAGCCTATTGCGAGCGCGTGACACGGGGGCTGGTTGGCAAACGCGCGGAGATCGAGGTCGATTCGCTGCAGGTGGGCGCTCAGATTCAGGCAGAATGGGTGCCAATCATCGGCTTGGACTACGATCCGAAGGACGATCTGTTCGAAGTGGCGCTCGAGGGGCTCGATCACCTGATCTATCGACCGCGGGAGGTTTATGTCGAGGATGGTTCCTCCAGCCTCAACCTTCTAGCCGTCGTTGATGGCGAAGGGACCCGTCATCTCATTCGATTCAAGGATCCGTTGATGCTGCCTTCACCGACCGACTGAGACCCGGTGGATCTCACCAGTCGGTTCATGCGCCACCAAATGTTACCGCTCCGAAGCCCAAAGGTGCTGCGCCGCGTAAGCGCGCCAAGGCCGCCAGGGCTCCGCGCGATCGAGCAGTTCCGATGAAGAGTGCCTGAGGCCGTCCTGGTTCGCCATGGCGCGCAGCAACCCGAGATCGGCTGCTGGAAATGCATCCGGCTCGCGCAATTGGCGGAGCGCGATATATTGCGCCGTCCATTCCCCGACACCTGGTATGGCGCGCAGCCGCTTGATGGCATCGCCGAGGTCGGTTGTCGCCTCGAAGAGGTTCGGATCTGCCAAGGCCGCCGCGGCGACAGCCGAAAGCGCAGCAGCGCGAGCGCGCGGCATTCCGAGAGACGTCAAATCCGCCTCGGCAAGGACCATAGGGGTTGGAAACACATGCGTCAGGGTGCTGTCCGGCTCGGCCAGACGGTCACCATAGGCAGCCACGAGCTTTCCTGCGAGGGTTGCGGCCGCGACAACCGTGATCTGCTGTCCAAGCACGGCGCGAATGGCAAGCTCGAATCCGTCCCAGGCGCCCGGCACGCGCAAGCCCGGGCGTGCCAGGACCAGAGGCGCCAGTGCAGGATCCTTCGCGAGATGTGCCGTGATCGGCAGCGGATCGGCAGCCAGATCGAACACGCGGCGCACCCGGGCGATGATCGTCGGAAGGGCCGAGAGTATCGGAAATCGCACCACGACACGGAGCGCCTGGCGGTCATGGGCGGGCTTTATCACCACGGTGCCGGTGGAGCCGCTCAGCCTCAATGTCCGGGCGTAGTCCTGGTCGGTCACACGCTCGATGCCAGGAATGGCGCGCCGGCGCAGAAACTCCAGGATCGAGGGCCAGTCATAGGGTGGCTGATACCGCAGCAGAAGCTCAATGTTCCCCTGCGATGCACTTGAAATGTCCGGTCCGTGAGCCCGGCGCAGCTCCCCGGGTGACCGTCCGAACAAGGTCCGGAATGTCTCGTTGAAGCGACGCACGCTGCCGAAACCGGCGGCAAAGGCGATCTCGGCCATCGGCAGTGCCGATTCGTGAATGAGCTGCTTGGCCAGTAGAACCCGGCGTGTCTGGGCAACAGCAACCGGCGAGGCTCCGAGATGGTGGTGGAAGAGGCGCCTGAGCTGGCGCTCGCCCACGCCCAATCGACTCGCCAAATCGTCAACACTCACCCCGTCGAGTGCGCCGAGCTCGATCAAAGCCAATGCCCGCGACACAGTATTCGAGGTGCCGCGCCAGGCACCGAGATCCGGTGCTGTCTCAGGCCGGCAGCGTAGACAGGGCCGGAAACCCGCTTCCTGGGCCGCAGCGGCGGTGGGATAAAACGTCACATTTACCGATCTCGGCGTGCGGGCCGGACAAATCGGGCGACAGTAGATGCCGGTGGTCTTGACGCCGGTGAAGAACCGGCCATCAAAACGGGCGTCGCGCTGGCAGACAGCGCGATAGCATGCGTCAAGATCGAGATCCAGGGTAATAAAATGGGAGGAGAACCGCACGTCGTCTAGCGGTTTTCGGACATCGTCATTCGCAACAACACGATGAACACGTCCGAAAACCGCCAGATCTATGCATGCGAGTCCCCATATTCAGCGGGTCCTACAGGAGCAAGGCTATGACTATGCAGATCTTTTTGCTTGAAACCATCGATACCCCGACCGGCCGGATGCGGATCATCACTGATGACGAAGGAAGGTTGCGTTCCGTCGACTGGGATGACCACGAGGCTCGCATGATGAAGCTGCTCGAGCGGCACTGCGGCGCGAATTCCTTTTCCCTTCGAGAGACCCCGCCGACGTCGGCCGGCGCGCGCGCCTTGGCGGCATATTTCGATGGCGACATTTCCGCGGTCGCCGACCTGCCGACGAGGACTCAAGGCACGGAATTCCAGCGCAAGGTGTGGGAGGCCCTCCGCACCATCCCGGCGGGGTTCAGCATCAGCTATGGCTCGCTGGCGGCTCGGATTGGCCGTCCCGGTGCAAGCCGCGCCGTCGGGCTTGCCAATGGCGCCAACCCCATCGCCATCGTGGTGCCTTGCCACCGCGTGATCGGCGCCGATGCGTCGCTGACAGGATACGGCGGTGGTCTCGAGCGCAAGCGATGGCTGCTTGCGCATGAGCGTGCACATTGCCCAACATCGGATTCACCGCAATTGCACATGGCTCTCTGAGATGGTGCGGGGCAGCCCCCATTGGACTGCAGAGGAAGTGACGAGCTTTCTCCAGGCCGAATTTCCACAAGCCTTCCAGGACGGCCGTGACTATCCGATTCGGTCTCTCGAACCGGGCCGGATCGTGCTGGCGATGACCAGCGACAAGCGCGATGTCAGACCCGGCGGCACAGTGTCCGGTCCAGCCATGGCAGGGCTCGTGGATTATGCAATGTATGCCCTGCTGCTCGCCCATCATGGTGCGGCGGCACGCCTTTCGGTGACCACCGGAATGCAGATTTCCTTTCTCCGCCGCCCTGCCCCGGGCACGATGATCTGCGCTCTCGAGTTGCTGAAGCATGGCCGCACGCTGTCTGTCGGCGATGCCAGAATCCGCATCGAGGGCTCAGACGAGATCGTGGCGCATGCGGAGCTCACCTATTTCATGGGCGCAGCCGGGCAAAAAGGCTAAAGGGTGATCCGGCACGGTTTGGAGGCTGGCATGGATGCAAACTCTCTTCGGGCACTGCAGGCGCCGCTCAAGGCGCGTTATGCCGATTGTCCGGGCGATGCCCGGATTACGCTGCGGGCAACCGGTTCGGTCGACGATCAGAACATCAGCTGCAAGGTGGATACCGGGCGCGCCCTGGCCGTTGCGGGCCTCCATCCGGCAACGGGTGGAACCGGGCTTGAACTGTGCTCGGGCGACATGCTGCTTGAGGCGCTTGTCGCCTGCGCCGGCGTGACTCTGAAAGCAGTGGCGACGGCGCTGGAGATTCCGCTCGAGGCCGCAAAGGTGTCGGCCGAGGGCGATCTCGACTTTCGTGGCACGCTTGGGGTCGACAAGACAGCTCGGGTCGGCTTTGCAGCGATCCGCCTCACATTCGATATCAGGAGCGATGCACCACAGGACAGGCTCGATACGCTGCTGCGGCTGACCGAGCGATATTGCGTCGTGCTGCAGACGCTGTCCTCGTCACCCGATCTCGACGTTACACTGAAACGCACCTGACCGGACGCGATGCCATGCCAGATCCCGCCTCCTCGCCCGGAGCTGACAAGACCCGATCGATTCTCGAGTGCCACTGGTCAGTCGAACTGTACAACCGGCTGAAGACAGCCAATGTCCGGCAGGTTGCCTATGTCCCTGACGCCGGCCACGCCAAGCTGATCGAGCTGTTTGCCGCCGATCGCGACATCGTCGCGACCATGCTCACCACCGAAGAGGAAGGCGTGGCCATCGCGGCCGGTGCCTGGCTCGGAGGTGATCGGACCCTCCTTCTCATGCAATCCAGCGGGGTCGGCAACTGCATCAATATGCTGTCGCTCGCGGTGGTCGGGCGCTTTCCGCTGCTGATGCTCGTGACCATGCGTGGCGAATGGGCCGAGTTCAATCCGTGGCAAGTGCCGATGGGTCTTGCCACCGAAACATGCCTCCAGGCTATCGGTGTTCGCTGCCTGCGGGCAGAGAAACCGGATGCGTTGGTGGAGGCGGTCATGTCGGCGGCCAAGCTGGCCTATGAGGCCGATCAGCAGGTCGCCGTCATCATCGGCCAGCGAATGATTGGTGAAAAGAAATGGTGAGCGGCATGGCGGACGAGCATGCGGCGCTCGGACGGCGCGAGGCGGTGGCGGTGCTCCTGAGGGATCGAGGGGATCTTCTGGTGGTGAGCGGGCTCGGCTCGCCGAGCTACGATGTTCATGCAGCGGGCGATCAGCCGGGCAATTTTTACCTCTGGGGAGCCATGGGGGGCGCGGCGTTGGTGGGCCTTGGCCTGGCACTGGCCCGACCGGACCGCAAAGTGGCGGTGGTCACCGGCGACGGGGAGCAGCTTATGGGGCTCGGCGGATTGGCGACCATCGGCGTGGCGCGTCCGAGGAATTTGACGATCGTGGTCATCGACAATGGCCGCTACGGCGAGACGGGGATGCAGATGAGTCATACCGGGCTCAATCTCGACCTGTCCCGCATCGCGTCCGCCTGCGGATTTGGCGATGTCCGTACCGTCAGCACTCTCGCCGAAGTTTCGGCGCTGCGTGAACTCATGCAGCAGGAGGCTGACGGGCCACGATTTTTTGTTCTTAAAGTCAAGGCCGATACGGTGGAGCGCTCCTTGCCGTTTCGCGATGGCGTCCACGGAAAGAATCGGTTCAGGGCTTATCTGGGTCTGCCATTGTCCTGAACTATGGCCTTCGCTTCAGGACCTCCTCGAGGAACGCGGCAAGCCTCTGACGATGTTCGCGCGTTGCCGCCCGCATGGCGCCCTTGGTCCGCCGTTGCATTTCATCATATTTGGTGATTTCCGCCCTTGTCGCGGCAATGACGTCAACGCGTCCGAGGGTCGCCATTCGCTGCAGAAACGCATCCATATCGAAAGGCCCGGCCATCGTATTCCCATAGCGCCCTCGGAAGCGGCACGATATCCTGGATCAAACCGAGAGACGAGGCTCGTCATGACCCGCAATGTTACCGAAAAACGCGCCGACTTCCGTGCACTCCATCAGGAAGGCTGTTTCGTGCTCCCCAATCCGTGGGACGTCGGCAGTGCTCGTCTCCTGCAGCATCTGGGGTTCGTGGCGCTCGCCTCCAGCAGCGCCGGCTTTGCCTGGACGATCGGCCGTCCGGACTATGCGGTCACCCGCGACGATGTGCTGCAGCATCTGACCTTGCTGTGCAACTCGGTGGATCTGCCGGTCAATGCCGATTACGAGTCCGGCTTTGCATCGGGGCCGGACGAGCTCGCCGCCAATATCGGCCGGGTGATCAAGACGGGGGTGGCTGGATTCTCCATCGAGGATCGCGTCCTTGGCAAGCCTTCCGAGCTCTATGACATCGACTTCGCGGTTCGGCGCATCGCGGCGGCGCGGGCGGCTGTCGACAATTCGGGTCAAGATGTGGTGCTGGTCGCTCGGACCGAGGGGCTGCTGATCGATCCCAAGGCTGTGGCGCCGGCGATCGACAAGCTGGTGGCGTTTGCTGCCGCCGGCGCCGACTGTCTCTATGCGCCTGGCGTCCACGACAAGGGCGATATTCAGACGATGGTTCGCGCGGTGGCGCCCAAGCCGCTCAATGTCCTGATGATGGGGCCTGGACCAAGCGTTGGGGAGCTGGCCGATCTCGGGGTCCGCCGCATCAGCGTCGGCGGTGCCTTGGCGCGGGTCGCCTGGGAGGCGGTGGCAAAGGCCGCCGAACGGATCAGGGAAGGATCGTTCGACGGCCTGCCCTCAGGAAAACCGGCAGTGAAGCTCAACGATATCTTCGGAAGCTTTGCCTGATGCCAAAGCATCCTATTTGATCTTCACTTCCTCCATGACAGGCTTCTCGCCGGCCATGACCGGCTTGTCATCGGCTTCGCTGAACGAGCCGACTGTCCCTGCGTCTTTGTGCAGCATCAGGATGATGGCGGTGCCGGGCTGAAGCG
>JBKOZY010000379.1:0-3998 GCA_046726135.1 Pseudomonadota bacterium
GGTCACGAACGGCGTTATATGCCGCCTTTGACGGAGGGCGCCCCCCAAGGCGGTTCGCGTGCTGGAGACTGAATATCCCAGATGACTTGGCTCGTGTTGGTTGACCAGGATCGCGACCTGTCAAACGCGGACACGCCCCACAAAGTCATGAGCACCCGCGACTATCTGTCTCGGCCGCAGCTGTTCGGCGGGCAGAAGCCGAAGATCATCAACCTGTCGCGCTCCTATGGCTACCAGGGCGCCGGCTATTACTGCTCGCTTCTGGCGGAGGCGCGCGGCCACCGGATCATCCCGACCATCGAGACGATCGCCGAATTGTCGCGCAAGACCCTGTATGAGCAGTCGCTGCCGGATCTCGAGGCGATGCTCGCCAAATGCTACGAGAAGACCACCCCGCCGCCTGGCCATGTCAAGCTGTTCGTCTGCTTCGGTCAGGTCGCCCAGGCCGGTCTCATGCCCTTTGCCCGACTCTTGTTCGACTGGTATCGCGTACCAATTCTCCGCGTGACCCTCGATGGTCAGGGCTACAAGAAGATCGACCGCATCGTGCCGGTCGCCATCAACGCCCTGAACGAGCAGGAGCGTGCCTTCTTCCTCAAGGCGCTCGAGGCCCACACCCGCCGGACTTGGAAGACCGCCAAGACCAGGACGCCGGCCAAGTACACTCTCGCCGTGCTGCACGACCCTCAGGAGAAGCTGCCGCCCTCGACCCAGGACAGCATCCGCCATTTCGCCAAGGTGGCCCAGCGCTTCTCGATCGATGTCGAGCCGATCCAGAGGGGCGACCTCGACAAGCTCGCCGAATATGATGCGCTGTTCATCCGCGTCACCACCTCGATCGACAATTACACTTACCGCTTTGCCAGGCGCGCCCAGCAGGAAGGCATGCCGGTGATCGACGACCCGCAATCGATGATCCGCTGCACCAACAAGGTCTATCTCGCCGAGCGGCTGAACGCCGAGCGGGTGCCGACGCCCAAGACCCTGGTGGTGCAGAGCGAGAAGCAGGCGGGCGAGCTCGGCGAGCGCATCGGCTGGCCGGTGGTGCTGAAGATCCCCGACGGCTCCTTCAGCCGCGGTGTCTATAAATGCGACAATGCCGAGGAGCTGAAGCGTCGGCTGAAGCAGCTGCTCCAGGACTCCGACCTGCTGATCGGCCAGGAGTTCCTGCCCACCGCCTTTGACTGGCGCATCGGCGTGCTCGACGGCGAGCCCATCTTCGCCTGCAAGTACCACATGGTCGACGAGCATTGGCAGGTCATGAAATATGACGGCGACAAGGCGGTCGGCGAGGGCGATGCCACGACGCTCGCTCTCGACAATGTGCCGATGGGCGTGGTCGAGACGGCGGTCAGGGCGGCCAATCTGATGGGCGATGGGCTCTATGGCGTCGACCTCAAGCAGACCGAGCGTGGCATCTATGTCATCGAGATCAACGACAATCCCGACGTCAATATCGGCTGGGAGGACGCCGCCGGCGGCGACCAGGTCTGGGAGAAGATCGTCCAGTGGTTCTGGAACCGTTTGGAAGCGTAGGCAGTAGGCAAGAGCACCAATCACTGCCTATTGCCTAATGGCTGCTGCCTTTACTTCCTACCCCGTCAACGTGCGGACCGCACGATCGAGCTGGGGGTCGCGGCCGGCGGCATAGGGAAGGTCGAAGGGAACGCGGATCGTCGGGTCGACTCCCCTGCCTTCCAGCCGCTCGCCATCGACCGCAACATCATCGACCGCGACGATCATCAGCGATTCGTCGGAAAGGAGAAAGGCCCGGGCGGCGAGCAGCGCGCCGGCGGTGCGCTCGCCGATCACTTCGCCATAGCCATATTTCTTGAAGCCGAAGGTCAGCACCCCCTTGCCACTGCGAGTGCCGGCATTGATGAGCAGCGTCACCGGCTTGCGCCATCGGAAATTGACCACATCCTCCTCGCCGTCGCGGTCCTTGAGCGTCATCACCGGACCGCGCGGATTGAAGATGTCGAGATAACTCGGCTGGGCGCCGCCCCAGCCATCGCGCAGATCCCAGATCACCGCGTCGGCATCCTTGAGCTTGCCGGAGGCGAGCTCCTCGGCGAGCGCGTCCTGATACTGCCGGCCGGCATAGGACCAGATCTTGATATAGCCGATCCGCTTGCCGTCGGCCTCGATCAACCGTGCACTCTGGCGCTGCGCGGTCAGGAAAGCCTCATTGGGCTGAATGAGCGCGGGCTTTACCGTCACCGCCATCGGCGCCGCATCGGGGCTGCGCCGGATCTTGAGCTCGACCGGTTTTCCGACCTTGCTGCGGAACGACTCGACGGCGGCGAAGGGCTGACCATCCGCCGACAGGATCTCGTCGCCGACCAGCAGGCCCGCCTGGGCGCCGGGCAGCCCTTCCAGCCGGCCGCTCACGAACACCTTGCCCGCGACCTCGCGGGTGAAGATGCCGATGCCGGGATAGACCACCTTGCCGCCGGGACACAGCCGCGGCAGGTCCCGGCGCAGGCCGTTGGCGAAGATGTCCATCAGCTGGTAATAGGCCGGCTCGGCCCTGGTGTAGAGCCGGGTGTGCGAGGCGCCGAGCATGTCCAGCATGCGGTTGATGACGGCGGCCCGCTCTTCCGGCGACTTCGCCCTGTCATAATCGGGACGCAGGTTCTGCTTGATCCGATCCCAGTCGATGGCGAGGTCGCGCTTGTAGAAATTGTCGCGGATGAGGCGCCATGCTTCGTCGAATACGCGACCGTCGCTCGCCGGTCGAGCGACGGCATTTGCCGTGGTCTGGCCGAGACTCGACGGCGCGATGCCGATCGTGAGAACGGCGCTAACCGTAAGGGCCGCCAACAGGGCCGAAGATTTGGGGAAGCGGATGATGCGCATGACCGCCCAGTTTTCGCGCCCCGCCTGGTGATTGCAAGAGGGGGAACCGGAGTATCGCGGCGGCGTTGCTTACGTTCCGCATCATGGGAGGCAATCATCATGGACATCGCGCGCCTGATCGAGACAGTCATAGGCCAGAACCAGCCGCAAGCCGGAAAGCCGCAGCAGCCGGGCGAGGACATCGGCTCGCTCATCCCGGGCGGGACCTTGGGCAAGCTAGGCCTGCTGGCGCTGCTGCTCGGCACCACTACCGGCGGCGGCAGCCGAAGCCCGCTGCTTCGCGCCGGCGGGCTGGCGGTGCTCGGAACCATCGCCTACAAGGCTTATCAGAATTGGCAGGCGAGCCAGCGCGGCGGCCAGGGCACGGCCTCGCCGCCGGCGACTGCCACGCAAGAGGCGTCCGGCCCCGCAAAGCTCAACCTTGTGAGAGCGATGATCGCGGCTGCCAAGGCCGACGGGCATCTCGACGGCGACGAGTTGCGGCGCATCCGCGAGGCGCTCGCCGCCCATGAGCTCGACAATGAGGCGAAGACGTTTCTGCTCGATGCCTTGTCGGCGCCCTCCGACGCCGGCAGCATCGCGCGGCTGGCCCAGAACCAGCAGCAGGCCTGCGAGATCTATGTGGCATCGCGCCTGGTGATCGGCGACGATACGCCGGAGGAGCGTCGCTATATGGAGGAGCTTGCGGCGGCGCTGAAGCTGCCGAGCACGCTGACCGGACAGCTCGATGCCGACGCAAGGTCGGCAAGAGCCTGAGACACCGCGCCAAGCAAAGAGCCGCGACCAGGCGCGGCTCTCTCACATTCGTCAGGCAGAGTTAGATCGGGGCTAACCCGCCACGTTCCAATTGCCACAATATTTCAGCTTGTCCTGCATGATGCAGGTAAAGTGGTACCCATCCTTGTCATAAGTATCGACGACCTGCGCCAACGCTATTTTTGGCGTGGCCAAACTCACTCCAGCAACAAACAGTCCACTCAGGATCAACACTTTCACCACGACTGTCGCTCCCTTCACTGAAGCACCTCCTGTCCTACTTTAGCTTCCAGGCCGCCCAATTGTTTACTCAATTGTGGAAATGTCAATTGCATTAATGCTCAATTTTACCGGATGTGATTCCGATACAATCTGATTAACCA
>JBKOZY010000380.1:0-2599 GCA_046726135.1 Pseudomonadota bacterium
CAAGCTTATCGACCTCGTCGGCAAGCATGCCGCCGAATGGGCGCCTGGCGATCCGCTCGATCCCAAGACCGCCATGGGCTCGATGGTCGACAAGTCGCAGATGGATCGCGTCCTCGACTATATCGAGGTCGGCCGCCAGGAGGGCGCCAGGCTCGCCGCCGGCGGCCGCCAGGCGCGTGAGTCGACTGGCGGCTACTATGTCGAACCCACCATCTTCGAGGCGCAAAGCAACGCTCTGCGCATCGCCCAGGAGGAGATCTTCGGCCCCGTCCTCACCACCCTCAGCTTCCGGAGCGACGATGAAGCGGTGAAGATTGCCAACGACTCGATCTATGGCCTCCAGGCCAATCTGTGGACCCGCGACATCACCCGCGCCCATCAGATCGCCCGGGCATTGCGCGCCGGCACGGTCAACATCAATGCCACCGATGGCGGCGATGTCACCGCACCATTCGGCGGCTACAAGCAGTCGGGCATCGGTCGCGACAAGTCACTCCACGCCTTCGACAAATACACCCAGCTGAAACATACCTTCGTGCAGCTCTGATGCCGCTGGAAATGACCAAGACGACCGATCGGCTGGCAATGCGCATGCACGACATCATCGACAGGGCCTAGAGAATGGCTACAGCCACGCCGTCGATCCTCGAGACCCGCCACGACCAGATGTTTCCCATACTCGATGAGGTCGAGATCCAGCGTCTGCTGCGCTTCGGCGAGGTTTGCTGCTTCGCCCCTGGTGAGACCCTGGCCGAGGTCGGCAAGGTCGGTCGCGGCCTCATCGTGATCCTTGCCGGCGAGGTCGACACCACCCGGAGCGATCCGCTCGGTCGTCGCGTGTTGATCGTCACCCATCGTCCGGGCTCCTTCATGGGGGAGCTCGCCCAGCTTGCCGGTCGCCCGTCGCTCGCCGATGCCCATGCCACAATGATGGTCCGCGCGCTGATCATCTCGCCGGAAAAGCTGCGAGCGCTGCTCGTCGGCGAGGCTGAGATCGGTGAGATCATCATGCGCGCGCTGATCCTCCGCCGTGTCGGCCTGATCGAGGTCGGCGCCGGCGGCCCGATCATCATTGGCCGTGCCGATCATGGCGATGTCCTGAGGCTCGCCGGATTTCTTTCCCGCAATGGCCATCCCTACCGCCACCTCGATCCCGATCGCGACGCCGAGGCCAGGATATTGATCGAGCAGTTCCACTTGGACTCTGCTCAGCTGCCCGTCGTGGTGTGCCCGAACGGCAAGGTTTTACGCTCTCCGCGCGAGGACGAGCTGGCCCGCTGCCTCGGGCTGGTCAGAGCGATCGACGGTGCCCGCCTCTATGACCTTGCCGTCGTCGGCGCCGGGCCCGCCGGTCTCGCCACCGCCGTCTATGCCGGCTCCGAGGGCCTGTCGGTGCTGGTGCTCGATTGCCGCGCCTTTGGCGGCCAGGCGGGCGCCTCCTCGAGGATCGAAAATTATCTCGGCTTTCCGACCGGCATCGGTGGCATGCAGTTGATGGCGAGGGCCTACACCCAGGCCCAGAAATTCGGGGTCGAAATGGCCATTCCCGACGAGGTGGCAAGCCTCGAAACGCCGCCCGACGGCGGAGCGCCACATTGGACCCTGCGGCTGATCAATGGCGAGCGCGCCTTGGCCCGAGCCATCGTCATTGCGAGCGGCGCCCGTTACCGCCGGCTCGAGCTCGACAACCTCGTCGAATTTGAAGCCACGAGCGTTCATTATTGGGCCTCGCCGCTCGAGGGTAAGCTGTGCGCCGGCCAGGAGGTGGCGCTGGTCGGCGGCGGCAACTCCGCCGGCCAGGCAATCGTCTATCTCGCCAGCCGGGCCCGCAAGGTCTGGGTCTTGGTGCGCGGCGACAATCTCGAGAAGAGCATGTCGCGCTACCTCGTCGACCGGATCTCGGGGCTCGCCAATGTCGAGGTGCTGACCGGCGCCGAGGTCACCCGGCTCGATGGCGCCAACGGGGTTCTCGATACGGTGACGTGGCGTCAGCGGGGTGACGAGGTGACGCACCGGATCGGTCATCTGTTCCTGTTCATCGGCGCCGATCCCAACACCGATTGGCTGAAGGGTTCCGGGGTCGACCGCGACCCCAAGGGCTTCATTCTGACCGGCCCGGCGGCCCGCGGTGCCCATGCCCTCGAGACCAGCCTCTCCGGCGTGTTCGCCATCGGCGATGTCCGCGCTGGCTCGGTCAAGCGGGTTGCTGCTGCGGTCGGGGAGGGCGCCCAGGCGGTTGCCGGCGTCCACGCCTTGCTGCTCGGCGGCACTCCGCCCCCGCCAGGAGCGTAGGAAATCGGGGGAGTGCCGGGCGATGACGCGATGACGACCGACTGCCTATTGCCCGCTGGCTCTTCTGCACTAAACTTCTGGCCGTAAACGAGAAGTTCCAGAGCATGCGGAAGTCCGGGCAGATCATCGCCTATCTCGGCGTCAGCATCGATGGCCGCATTGCGGGCATGGGCCACGACATCGACTGGCTGCTCGATTACCACCCCTTTGAGTTCGGTTTTGCCGAGTTTCTCGCCAATGTCGACACCTTGATTGCTGGCCGCACCACCTTCGAGATCATTCGTCATGACTGGGCATATGGCGATCG
>JBKOZY010000381.1:0-5838 GCA_046726135.1 Pseudomonadota bacterium
GCCTACTGCCTATTTGCCTATTGCCGAGCCTCCGGGGGTCGTCCCATCACGGCACAGGCTGGTTAACGGGGACCGCCGGCGCGACGACGACGGCGCCGATTGCGATGGCCATGCCGCTCCAGGGCTGGTGGATTATCGCGCCCGGGCACCCATATCTTTGGGTGAACGAATGTGGAAAACCTTGGCTCCACCGATTCGGTCATGCTCCGTTCCCTTTTTCTTCAATGTGTTAACGCCCGCCTCGGCATCCGGACATCGCGATGACACAAACGGTTAACCATGATGCCCGCCCGTTAACCAAAAGCCCTGCCGCAGCAGCGCCACGCGATGTGATTCCCGACCATCGGGTCGGTGAGGCTCAGCCAATCTCGTTGAGGATCCCGTGCGAACAAACCCTGAATCACCCTGCGGATAGCGATTCGGTCGTTCTTCGTTCGGCAAAGATTCCAATTCTTGCGAAACTGTGTCGAAACGGGCCAACCTTCTCCAACTCCGGACAGATCGGCGCTTGAACCGACCCATGCCGCATCCGCGCAACGTCACGGCCGTTCTCGGGCCGACCAACACCGGCAAAACCCATCTCGCCGTGGAGCGGATGCTGGCCCATCCGACCGGCATGATCGGCCTGCCGCTGCGTCTGCTGGCCCGCGAGGTCTATGACCGCGTCCGTGTCCGGGTCGGCGATCAGTCGGTTGCGCTGGTGACCGGCGAGGAGAAGATCATCCCGCCCGCGCCGCGCTTCTGGGTCGCCACCGTCGAGGCGATGCCCTCCGACCTCAAAGTCTCGTTCCTGGCGATCGATGAGGTTCAGCTCGCCGCCGACCTCGAGCGTGGTCATGTCTTCACCGACCGGCTGCTCACCCGCCGCGGCGAGGCGGAGACGATGCTGCTTGGCGCCGGCACCATGCGCGGCCTAATCGAACGGCTCCTCCCCGGCACCAATTTCATCTCCCGCCCGCGCTTTTCCAAGCTGTCCTATTCCGGACAGAAGAAGCTGACCCGCCTGCCCCGGCGCTCCGCGATCGTCGCCTTCTCGGCCGAGATGGTCTACGCCATGGCCGAGTTGATCCGACGTCAGCGCGGCGGTGCCGCGGTCGTGCTCGGGGCCTTGTCGCCACGCACCCGCAATGCCCAGATGGCGCTGTTCCAGTCGGGTGATGTCGACCATGTGGTGGCGACCGACGCGATCGGCATGGGCCTCAACATGGATCTCGACCATGTCGCCTTCGCATCAACCCGCAAATTCGACGGCTTCACCTTCCGCCAGCTCACGGCGGCCGAGCTTGGTCAAATCGCCGGCCGCGCCGGTCGCTATATGAATGACGGGACCTTCGGCGTGACGGCCGAGGCCGAGCCGTTCTCCACCGAGCTGATCAGCCAGCTCGAGGACCATCGTTTCGAGCCCGTCCGCGTCCTGCAATGGCGCAATCGCGACCTGTCCTTCGCATCCCTCCCGGAGCTTCGGGCGTCGCTGGCGGCGCTGCCGCCAAGCCAGGGATTGACCAGGGCGCAGGCAAGCTTCGATGTCGAGGCGCTCGAGCTCCTGGCGCGTGACGATGACATTGCCGTGCTGGCTTCGACGCCGCAAACGGTCGAGCTTCTGTGGGAAGTGTGTCAGGTCCCCGACTACCGCAACATTTCGGGGGCCGAGCATGCGACCCTGGTGGCCAGGGTCTTTCGTTTCCTCACCGCGCCCGAGGGCCGAATCCCCGAGGACTGGTTCGCCCGCCAGCTCTCCTATTGCAACCGGACCGAAGGCGATATCGACACGGTGGCCACCCGCATCGCCCATATCCGAACCTGGACATTCATCGCCAATCGCAACTGGCTTGCCGATCCGCTCCATTGGCAGGAGCAGGCCCGCGGCATCGAGGATCGCCTCTCTGATGCCTTGCATGAACGCCTCACTCAGCGTTTTATCGATCGCCGCACGAGCGTATTGATGCGCCGTCTGCGCCAGAAGGAAGATGTGATGTCGAGCGTCGAGGAAGATGGCGGTGTCTATGTCGAGGGCGAGTTCGTCGGCCGCCTCGTCGGTTTCCGCTTCCTTCCCGAAGGCGACGCCGCATCCGCCAAGGCCGTGAGGTCGGCATCGCTGCAGGCCGTCAGCCGCGAGCTTCTCGGCCGCGCCCAGGCGCTCGCCGCCGCTCCCGATCCCGATTTCAGCCTGGCCCGCGACGGCAACGTCATCTGGCATGGCGCACCGGTGGCGAAGCTCGTCGCCGGCGTCGGTCCGTTGAAGCCCAAGGTCCAGATTCTCGCCGATGATGCGCTCGCCGGCGATGAGCGCGACGCCGTGGTATTCCGCATCGAGAAGTTCCTGTCGCGCCACATCGGCGCGGTGCTCGAGCCGCTGCTCAAGCTCGAGGCGGCCGAGGAGCTGAGCGGCATCGAGCGCGGCCTGGCCTTTCGGCTGGTCGAGAACATGGGTGTGGTCGCGCGCGAGGAGATTGCCGACGACGTCAAGGCACTGTCGCAGGACGGCCGTGCCGCGTTGCGCCGCCATGGTGTGCGCTTCGGCGCCTTTCACATTTTCATCCCGCTCCTGCTCAAGCCGGCCGCCACCTCGCTGCGCCAGCTGCTCTGGGGTCTCGGGCTCGAGCGCGACGGCAAGATCGCCATCGCGGATCTGCCGTCGATTCCCGGCCAGGGCCTGACCTCGGTTTCCTTCGACCGCTCGACGCCGCGCGGCTTTTACCGCATGGCCGGCTTTCGCATCTGCGGCGAGCGCTGCGTGCGCATCGACATGCTGGAGCGGCTGGCCGACACCATCAGGGACCGGGTGTTCTGGCGCCCCCGCTTTGCGACCGAGGCACGCCCGCCCGGCTCGGTCGAGGGTGGCGGCTTTGCCATTGTTCCGGACATGATGTCGCTCGTCGGCTGCTCCGGAGAGGAGTTCGCCGGCATTCTGCGCTCCCTGGGCTTCCGCAGCGAGAAACGGCAGATCGACGCAACAGCCCCTCCGGCGGCCGCGACCGCCGATCCGCCTCAGCCCGGCTCCCCCGATCCGACACCGCCGCCCATCCCTCCGGGCGTTCCCGAGCCCGATCCTGCCAGCGACCCGGCCCCCGCCGATCCGACCCCGGCTCCGCCGCAGCCCGAGGAGCCGCCGCCGGCACCCCCCGGCCCTGACATCGATCCCCCGGGTCCGGGCGCGCCTGAGATCACCCCGCCGGGTCCAGGCGGTCCCGAGATCCCGGCGCTGGTGCTCGAGGTCTGGTGGCCTCGCGACACCGGCCCCTTCCGCCGCCGCAAGGCACGTCCAGGCACCGCTAAGCGCCGGCCGCCGCGGCGTGTGGCGACGGACCAGCCTGCCGTTGCTGCCTCTCCTGCGACACCGCCGGTCGAGTCGATCGCGAGCGAGACGGTAGCGAAACGGCCGCCGCGTCCCGAGCGTCACAAGCGCAAGCCGCGCCGTGGCGAGGACGGCAAGCGTCGCGGCGAGGACGGAGCCGACGAGCGGCCGAAGCGCTATCAGGCAGCTCCTCGCGACGAGCAGCGCGTCGCCGATGGGCCCTTCGCCGTGCTCGGGGCCCTTCGCGAGAAGCTCGCCCAGACCAAGAAGTGACCGTGGCCGATCGCAACCAGCGCGTCGACAAATGGCTCTGGTTCGCCCGGATCGTCAAATCGCGGAGCCTGGCCCAGGCGCTGGTCGAGCAAGGCGCGGTGCGCATCAACCGCATCAAGGTCGTGCGATCGAGTACCGGCATTGCGCCCGGCGATGTCGTCACGGTTGCGGTCCATGACCATGTTCGCGTGCTGAAGGTGCTGGGCGAGGGCAGGCGCCGCGGCCCCGCGGCCGAAGCGCGTGAGCTCTATGAGGACCTGTCACCAGCGCCGGACGTTCGTCCACGAGACTCTTGCTAAGTGTTCGCCGACGGTTCACAAAGCCCGCCGAATCAGCGATTTCAGGGACTGCGTTTCGCCATGACCTATGTCGTGACCGACAACTGCATCAAGTGCAAATACATGGACTGCGTCGAGGTCTGCCCGGTGGACTGCTTCTACGAGGGCGACAACATGCTGGTGATCCACCCCGACGAATGCATCGATTGCGGCGTGTGTGAGCCGGAATGTCCGATCGACGCGATCAAGCCGGATACCGAGCCTGGACTCGAGAAATGGCTCGAGGTCAACGCCGAATATGCCGGTGTCTGGCCCAATATTACCCAGAAGAAGCCGCCACCGCCCGACGCCAAATCGTATGAAGACCAGCCGGATAAGTTCGAAAAATACTTCTCGCCTGAGCCTGGCGAGGGCGATTGATTACAATTGGGCTTGCGGGATCGGGAGGTCGCGCACTCATTAACCAGCACTTCATGAGACTTACCTGAGCTCCTTCCTGCGGCGTTCTGTTTCCGGTAAGCCCCTTTAAAAAAGGGTGAATTCGTGTTATATGGGTCTGGATGTTGAAAAACCTGTCCGGACAACCGAAGCCGAGCCCTTGAGCTCGGATATTTTTTCGCCTTTGCAACTTCTATAGGCAAGACGCGCGGAAGGATCACCCTTCGTGGCTGCGGCCCGAATGGGGTTGCCGGATTTTGAGATTGGAGAATGGCAATGGCGAGTCCGAAGAAGCCTGCGGCGAAAAAGCTGAAATTCAAGGCCAACGAATATGTCGTCTACCCGGCCCATGGCGTTGGCAAGATTGTCAGCATTGAGGAGCAGGAGATCGCCGGCCTCAAGCTTGAGCTGTATGTCATCGATTTCGACAAGGAGAAGATGCGGCTGCGCGTCCCGACCTCCAAATGCGAATCGGTCGGCATGCGCAAGCTCGCCGACAAGTCGCTCATCGAGGAGGCCATGAAGGTCCTCAAGGGCCGCGCCCGCATCAAGCGGACCATGTGGTCGAGGCGCGCCCAGGAATATGAGGCCAAGATCAATTCCGGCGATCTGATTGCCGTCGCCGAGGTGGTGCGCGACCTGTTCCGTTCCGAGCGTCAGCCCGAGCAGTCCTATTCCGAGCGCCAGCTCTATGAGGCGGCGCTCGACCGCATGGCGCGTGAGATCTCGGCGGTGCGGCGCATCGAGGAGGCGACCGCCGTGGCCGAGATCGAGAGCGTGCTGGAGAAATTCTCCCGCCGTGGCGAGAAGAGCGAGGAGAGCGCTGCGGAGCGCGCCGCCTGAGGCCCGCCACCGCCCCGGTTGCGCTCATCGTCCAGTCGGTGCTCGGACCCGATTTCGCGGTGCTGGAGTTCGAGGCGAGCACGCGGACATCCAAGGATGCCGCGGCCGCTCTCGGCTGCACCGTCGCCGAGATCGCCAAATCGCTGATCTTCAAGGCCGCCGATGGCCGCCCCGTGCTGGCCATCGCCTCGGGCGCCAACCGGGTCGACGAGGCAAAGTTGCGTGACCTCCTCGGCCAGGAGATCGGCCGCGCCGATGCCGAGTATGTGCGCGACGCCACCGGCTTCGCCATTGGCGGCGTGCCGCCGGTCGGTCATGCCACCCAGCCGATCGTGGTGATCGACCGCGACCTCCAACAATTCACCTCTCTCTGGGCCGCCGCCGGTACCCCCAATGCGGTGTTCAGGCTCACGCCGGATGAACTCGTAAGGCTGACCGGCGGCCTGATCGCCGATGTTGCCGAGCGCCCGAGCAGCACTTCCGCCTCGGTCGCCGAGCCGCTATAAAGCGATCGGCCGTTACTGGAGCCGACGGCCCCGTAGCTCAGCAGGATAGAGCACCAGATTCCTAATCTGGGGGTCACACGTTCGAATCGTGTCGGGGTCACCAGACAATCGGTTGTTATACATCGGTTTTCTTTGTCCCCTTTCGTTCTGCACTCGTGTCGGTTTGCAATTGGTTTGCAAACTTTGTTCGAGGGCTGTTCTCAAA
>JBKOZY010000382.1:0-7424 GCA_046726135.1 Pseudomonadota bacterium
ATGCGGCGGTGGCCGAGGCCGTGGCGACGGCCGGCGGTCTCGACATATTGGTCAATGGCGCTGCCGTATTCGATCTCGCGCCGCTCGTCGAGATCACACGGGAGAGCTTCGATCGGTTGTTTCGCATCAATGTGGCGGGCACGCTCTTCATGATGAAGGCCGCCGCGCGCCGGATGATCGCGCAGGGACGCGGTGGCAAAATCATCAACATGGCAAGCCAGGCCGGGCGGCGCGGCGAGCCGCTGGTCGCCGTCTATTGCGCCACCAAGGCGGCGGTGATCAGCCTGACCCAATCGGCGGGCCTCGGCCTGATCAAGCACCGGATCAATGTGAATGCCATTTCCCCGGGGGTGGTCGAGGGCGAGCATTGGGAGCATGTGGACGCGCTGTTCGGCAAATACGAGAATCGCCCGACGGGCGAGAAGAAACGCTGGTCGGCGAGGGCGTGCCCTTTGGCCGGATGGGGGTGGCGGAGGATCTGACCGGCATGGCGGTGTTCCTGGCGTCGGCAGAGGCCGATTACATCGTTGCCCAGACCTACAATGTCGATGGTGGCCAATGGATGAGTTGAGGACATGAACCCCGCGACATCCGAGGTTTTCGACTGGGTGGACGGCCGCATGGGCGACCTGTCCGACTGGTGCGAGACCATCTGGAACTTTGCCGAGCCGGCGCTTCGCGAATATCGCTCGGCGCAATGGTATGTCGATCGCCTGCGGCGGGAAGGTTTCGCGGTCGAGGCCGGCACGAGCGGCATGCCGACCGCGTTCCGGGCGGAGTGGTCGAATGGCGGCGGGCCACGCATCCTCGCCTACGCCGAATATGATGCGGTGCCCGGCAATTGCCAGGCGGCATCGACGCGGAAAGAGCCGCGGGCCGGCTTGTCGCCGCATGCCGCCGGCCATACCGATCCGCATTCGGCGCTTGGCATTTCATCGCTCGGCGGGGCACTGGCTGCCAAGGCGGTGATGGCGCGGCGCGGGCTCGAGGGCACGATCGTGTTCTTCGGCGAACCGGCCGAGAAGCTGCGGTTGTCCAAGCCGGTTCATGCCGCCAAGGGCTATTATGACGGGCTCGATGCGGCTATCAGCTTCCATCCGGCCTATATGCTGCCGCTCGTCAACACGGCGCGGTGGGATACCCATTGCGGTGCCGGCTATGCCGCTGTCTACAGCTTCGCGTGCGATGCGCCGGAAAGCTGGCTTGCGAGCGATCACAGCGGGCCGATGCCGGCCAGTCACGTGGCGGCGCGTGCGCCCGGTGCCACCGATGCGCTGTTTCACATGTTCGCGCTGACCAAGCAAACGCAGTCCAACATGCTGCCGTTCACGCAAGGATGGTCGATCAGCGAGGCGATCCTGACGGCCGGCCAGGCGACTGCCGACAATCTGCCGGCGCAGCTCGCCGAGATTCAATATTTCTGGCGAACGCCGACGATCGAGATGGCGGAGCAGGTTGCGCGCGTTCTCGACCATAATGCGGACTGCGCCGCGCGTGCGGCGCATTGCAGCTGGCGGCGGAGCTGGGTGACCAAGTCGCGTCCGGGGATCGCCAATCATGCGCTCGCCGATGCGGTCTATCGCAATATCGTTCGGGCCGGGCCGCCGCAATGGGGCGAGGCAGCGATCCGCCTGGCTCAAGCGATCCAAGGCGAGCTTGGACTTAAGCCGATGGCAAAGCCCTATGGCGAGGTGGCCGAGACCACCATCGCGCCTCAGGAAGCGGAGGCCATTCTTCGCCAGGACATGCCGCCGTCGCAGCTCAACATGACGTCGGACGATTACACGGAATATTGCTGGCACTGCCCGACGGTACGCTTCTATATCGCGCGACCAATGCTCAAGGCGCCGCCCGGCTTTGCCTATCCGGCGTGGGCGATGAATGCGCTTGGCGGCATTCGCGCCTCAATCGATCCGATGATCCGGACCGCTGCGAAGGTGGTGGGCGCGACAATCGTCGATCTGGCGAGCGATCGCGGCCTCCTGGCGCGCGCCAAAGCGGAGTTCGAGGAGCGCACCGGCGGGGGCGTCGGCGGCAGCCGCTGGATCGCGCCATTGCTCGCTTCGGACTTCCGCGTGCCCATCGATTTCCGCTGGCCGGAATATGTCACGACACAGCGCGGCGAGGAGTGGTGGATTCCAACCCGCTTGGGAGGCCAGTTGGGTTAAGACGGGATGATGATCGATCGTCGTCAACTCCTCATGGCGGGCGCGACTTCTCTGGCGGTGTCGTCATCGCTTGCGTGGTCGCAGTCGACCAACGAGACGATTACACCCTTCGCTTTCCATGCCGACGATGCGGCGCTCACCGATCTCAGGCGCCGCCTCGATGGCATACGCTGGCCGGAGCGCGAGACAGGCTCGGGATGGGAGCAGGGCCCGCCGCTTAGCGCCATGCAGGCGCTGGTCGCCCATTGGCGCAGCGCCTATGACTGGCGCAAATGCGAAAGCGAGCTTGCCGGGTGGCCGCAATTCAAGACCCCGCTCGACGGGCTCGGCATTCACTTCATTCACGTTCGATCGCGCCACGCCGAGGCGATGCCGATCATCCTCACCCATGGCTGGCCGAGCACCGTCCTGCTGTTCCGTCATGTCATCGCACCGCTGACCGATCCGACTGCCCATGGCGGCACGGCCGATGAAGCGTTTCATGTGGTCATCCCGTCGCTTCCGGGTTTCGCCTTCTCCGACAAGCCGAGCGGGCGCGGCTGGAATGCCATGCGGACCGCACGCGCCTGGGGGGCGCTCATGCAGCGGCTTGGCTATCAGCGCTATGTTGCCCAGGGAGGCGACTGGGGTGCGTTCGTCACGACTGCGATGGCGCAACAGGCGGTGCCGGGACTGGTGGCGATCCACCTCAACTTTGCACAGACCGTTCCCGACGTGATCCCGGCAAAGCTTGAGCCCGACCAGCAGCGCGCGATGGCGGCGCTGACGATGTGGCGCGAAAAGGGCTCGGCCTATCTGCAGCTTCAGTCAACGCGACCGCAGATGATCGGCTATCCGCTCGCCGATTCGCCGGTCGGGCAGGCGGCGTGGATCTATGACATCTTCAACGCCGGGACTGGAATGACCGGACATCCGGAGCAGTTTTTGAGTCGCGACGACATGCTCGACGAGATCACGCTGTACTGGCTGACCAACACGGCGGCTTCGTCGGCGCGCTTCTATCTCGAGCAGGCCGAACTCCTGGGCAAGCGCAACAATCCGGGTCGCGTCGACCTGCCGGTCGGCGTCAGCGTCTTTCCGCATGATCTGCTGGCAGCGCGCAGCTGGGCACCGCTGGTCTATCCCAAGCTCTTCTATTGGCACGAGCTCGATCGCGGTGGTCATTTCGCATCGCTGGAGGTGCCTCAGTCCTTCACCGAGGAGCTGCGTCGCTGCTTCCGCTCGTTCCGGCGCAGCTGATCTCAGGCGGCCTTGCGCTTGCGGGTCTGGCGGCGCTTCGGCTTGGTCGGCGAACGCTTCGGCTCCTTCATGCTTTGGCGCAGCGCCTCCATGAGATCGATGACGTTGCTCGGCCGCTCGGCCGGCTCCGACCGCTCGATGGTGTGGCCCCTGGCCTTGCGCTGAACCAGCTTCCTGAGTGCCATCTCATATTCGTCCTTGAAGCGGGTGGGATCGAATTTGGTCGCCTTCTTCTCGAGGATGTGGCTCGCCAGCTCGACCATGTCCTTGCTGATGCGGGGCGAGGGGATGTCGGCGAAATAATCCTTCTCGTCGCGCACCTCGTAGTCGAAGCGCAGGGTGGTGCCGAGAAGACCCTTGCCGAGCGGCTCGATCATGATGATGTGCTCGCGATGGGCCATCACGATCTTGCCGAGAGCCACCCGATCCTCGCTCTTCAGGGCGTCGCGAATGACCACGAAGGCTTCGGCGCCGGCCTTGTCGCTTGGAGAGATGTAGTAGGGCTTGTCGAGATAGCGCTTGTCGATCTCGTCCTTCGGCACGAAGCCCTGAATGTCGATGGTGCGGTTGCTTTCGATTTCGACCGCCGCGAGCTCTTCGTCGTCAATCGGCACATAGCGGCCCTTGCTCAGCTCGTATCCCCGTCCTTTCTGCTCCTTCGGTACAGGTTTGCCGGTCTCCTCGTCCACCATTTGCTGGCGCAGCCGGTTGCCGGTCTTGGTGTTGATCTGGTGAAAATGGGTCTTCTCCGATTGCGACGTGGCCGGATAAAGCTCGACCGGGCAGGTCACGAGGGAAAGGCGGAGATAGCCTTTCCAATAGGGACGCGGCATCGCTGGCACCCGTTGAAATTGATCCAGTGGCGGAAAAACGCTCCCTCGGCCTTGCCGGTTCCGATGGTCCGTACACTGCCGCCGTCCCGTTGCCGCACCGGCTGTTTCGAACTAACATCGCTGGCGCAACCCAAAAAAGCGGGTGCATTTGCGGAGGAGATGAGCATGAGGGCGATTCTGGGTATGGCGTTGAGCATCGCGGCCATGGTCGCGGCATCGTTCGCGACCGGTGCAGCGGCGGCCGACCGGCTGGAGACCATCAAGGCGCGCGGGAAAATACTGGTGGGCACCGGCAGCACCAATCCGCCCTGGCATTTCAAGGACGACCAAGGAAATCTGGTGGGGTATGACGTCGATATGGGGCACATTCTGGCCAAGGCGATCTTCGATGACCCCGCCAAGGTCGAGTATGTGATCCAGTCGTCGGATTCGCGCATCCCCAACGTGCTGACCGACAAGGTGGACATCACCTGCCAGTTCATGACGGTTACCGCCGGGAGAGCGCAGCAGGTCGACTTCACGATCCCCTATTATCGCGAAGGCGTTGGGCTGCTGCTGCTCAAGAACGGCAAGTACAAGAATTACGAGGAACTCAACGCTGCCGGCACGGGGGCAACCGTCTCGGTCCTGCAGAACGTCTATGCCGAGGAGATGGTGCATCAGGCGTTGCCGCAGGCCAAGGTCGATCAATATGACAGCGTCGACCTGATGTATCAGGCGCTCAACTCGAACCGTGCCGATGCGGCGGCGACCGACATGTCGTCGGCGAAATGGTTCGTGCTGCAGAAACCCGATCAATATATCGAGGGCGGCTATGGCTGGAACCCGCAGACCTATAGCTGCGCGGTCAAGAAGGGCGATCTCGAATTCCTGCATTTCGTCGATATCGCCTTCCGCGAGGCGATGTCGGGGGTGGATTTCCCGGCCTTTGCGGCGTCCTTCAAAAAGTGGTTCGGCGAAGAGCCGCCGGTGCCGAAGGTCGGATTCCCGGGAGAGATGCGATAGGCAAAGACCCCACGACGGCCGAAGACGATGGGCTACGCGCTTGATTTTGCTGCGGTGCTCCGCGGGCTCGACCAGCTGTTGTGGGGACTTGCGCTTGGTCTGATCATGGGGCTCGCCGGCCTCGCCGTCGGCTCGGCGATCGGGATTGTCGCTGCGCTGGCCCATGTCTTCGGGCCGCAGCCGGCGCGGGCAATCGTCAGGCTCTATGTCGGGCTGATCCGCAATGTGCCGATCCTGGTGCTGGCGCTGTTCGCCTTTTTCGCGCTGCCGCAATATGGCATCCGATTCAGCAACATCACGACATTTGCGGCAGTGCTGGCGGTCTATGCCGGGGCCTATCTGACCGAATCGTTCCGGGCGGCGATGATCACGGTGCCACCGGGCATTCTCGATGCCGGACGGTCGATCGGACTGACCGGCGGCGGCGTCGCGCTGTGGGTCGTCCTGCCGATCGCCTTGCGCAACGCGCTGCCCAGCGTCGGCAACAATTTCATCTCGCTGTTCAAGGACACCTCGATTGCCGCGGTGATTGCGGTGCCTGAGCTCACCTTTCAGGCGCGCAAGATCAACAATGAGAGCTTCCGGGTGATCGAGGTGTGGCTGACAGCGAGCTTCCTCTATGTCGGAACCTGCGCGCTCATCGCCTTGGCGCTCAGGCGGCTCGAAGCCCGGTTTCCGAGATTCTAGAGCCGCCGCATGCAAAGCTTTCTCGACGTCCTTGCCTCGTCCTCCGACGCGCTGCTGCACGGCCTCGCGATCACGGTCGCGGTCTCGGCGATTGCGGTCGCTGCCGGCATCGTGCTTGGCGCGCTGTTCGGTCTTGCCCTGACCTATGGCAGCGCCGTCATGGCGTTTCCGGTCAGAGTGATCGTCGATGTGGTCAGGGGGACGCCGGTGCTCGTGCTCATCCTCGCCTGCTTCTACATGCCGGCCGGCATCGGGCTGAGCCCGGGGCCGCTGACGGCAGGAGCGCTGGCGCTCACCGTGTTCTGCGCATCGCATATCGGCGAGACGCTCCGCGGCGCTCTCCTCGCCATTCCGCTGGCGCAGACCGATGCCGCCAGCGCCATCGGCCTGACCTTTGCGCAAACGCTCGGCTATGTGCTGGTGCCGCAGGCGATTCGCCAGATTGCACCCAATCTCGTCAATACCGCGGTGGAAATCGTCAAGGCGTCGTCGCTGCTATCGGCGATCGGCGTCGGCGAGCTTCTGCTGACCACCCAAGAGATCATCGGCCGTTCCTTCAAGACGATGGAATTCTATGCTCTTGCCGGCGGGCTCTATCTCGCTATCAATCTCCTCATCGCATCCGGCGGCTCGTGGCTGGAGCGGCGTTACAGGCTGAGATAGTTGGAACCGATCCTCACCATCAGGGAGCTCACCAAGAGCTTTGACGCGCACAAGGTGCTGCAAGGGGTCGATCTCGATGTCCATGCCGGGGATGTCGTGTCGCTGATCGGGGCGAGCGGCTCGGGCAAGACCACGCTGCTGCGCTGCGTCGATCTGCTCGAGCAATTCGATGCCGGCGAGATCCGGCTCGATGGCGAGCTCATGGGCTATCGGTTGAACGACGGACGGCGCATGCGGCTCTCCGGCAGGGAGCTTGCCCGTCAACGGTCGCGCATGGGAATGGTGTTCCAGAGCTACAATCTCTTTCCCCATCTGACGGCATTGCGCAACGTGATGCTGGGGCTGACCAAGGTGCGTCGCCTGCCGGTGTCGGAAGCGCGAGAGATTGCCGAACATTGGCTCGATCGCGTCGGCCTGGCGAACCGGCGGGACTATTACCCTTCGGCGATCTCGGGCGGCCAGCAGCAGCGGGTTGCGATCGCGCGGGCGCTTGCGATGGAGCCGCGATTGCTGCTGCTCGACGAGGTGACCTCGGCGCTCGATCCGGAGCTGGTGCAGGAAGTGCTGCTGACGATCCGCAGCCTCGCCGAGGCGGGGACAACCATGCTGATCGTGACACATGAGATGCGCTTCGCCCGCCAGGTCTCGACACGGACCGTGTTCATGGACCACGGTGCCATCGTCGAGGAGGGCGATCCGGCGATCATTCTCGGTGAACCCAACAGCCGGCGACTAAGGGAATTTCTTTCCAGCATGTCGAACTAACCTGGAGGCAGTGTTGCGAGGTCTCATAGCAATTGCCGTCGCGTCGATCGTGGCTGGAATGCCC